>JAAEPT010000122.1 GCA_024232295.1 Cytophagales bacterium | reverse complement strand
CTGCTTCAGGAGCCAATACCTACTCTTGGAGCCCTACTACATCACTTGATAATCCAAACAATGATGTAGTCAATGCTAATCCTACTGCAGACATCACTTACACAGTTACAGGTACTGATGCTAATAATTGTTCTAATACTGCTGATGTAACTGTGACAGTTAATCCTATACCTGTATTAACCATTTCAAATGATACAGATATTTGTAGAGGAGATTCTACATTGTTAACTGTAAGTGATGCTAATGGAGCAACTAACTTTATTTGGTCTCCTGCTGGAACATTATCCAACCCTAATAATAATAATACATTTGCTAAACCAGCTTCTACAACAACTTATTCTGTTGAAGCAACTAGCACAAACAATTGTAAGGCAACAGAAGATGTAACCATAACTGTAAATGAGAATCCAACAATGACAGTATCTTCTGATCAAGAAATATGTCAAGGAGAAACAAGAACATTAACAGTTAGTTCTACAAATGCAACAAGTTTCACTTGGTCTCCTGATGCTACCTTAGATACAAATGCAGGAAATTCTGTGATTGCGACTCCTACTATAACTACAACCTATACAGTTGTTGCTAACACAGGATTTTGTACAGATTCAAGACAAATCAATATTCAAGTGAATCCTATTCCAGCTGGAACATTAACTAGTATTCAAGACACATTCTGTTTTGGAGAAATGATTACAATAACAGCAGATTTAGATCCTGCTTTTACAGATAATCCTGCTGGTTCATATTCTTTTGATGGAGGGACAGTATTTGGCAATGATAATACATTTGAATTCACACCTGTTAACAATGGAGACACTACAATTTCTGTTATTCTTAGAGATGATAATAATTGTCAAACAAGCAGTACAAATATTACTATTCATATTCTTGAAGAATTGACTAGTGATATCAATATATTAAGTCCAGCAGATTGTATAACTCCTGGAGAATTCCAAGTAAATAATATTCAAGGAGGATTAAGTCCATATCAAATCCAATTAGATGGAGGTTTGTTTCTAATAACTAATGATACAATTTACAGAAATATAGCACAAGGAACCCATAATATTGTCATACAGGATGACTTTGGTTGTAGTATTAGTGAAAATGTTGACTTGCCTAGCTCTTTAAACTTTGATAGTACAACTACTAACCCTGTGTGTTTTGGAGATACTAATGGAGAAATTAATATTTCCAATGTAAGTGGTGGAGTTACTCCTTATACATTTGAAATTAATGGTGGAGGATTTTCTACTAATTCAAACTTCACAAACTTAGGAGCTGGTACATATAATATCATTATTAGAGACAATACTGGTTGTATTGTTAACACAAGCTTCACACTAACACAACCAAATGAATTAACATATACTGTATTATCAACTACAGATATTGACTGTGCTAGTAACCCAACAGGTAGTGCTGAAATTGAAGTAAATGGAGGTACTCCTTCATATACTGTTTCTGTTGGAGCAGATATCATTACCAATAATGCTTCATTATTTACTTTCAATAACTTGGTAGCTAATACTTATCCTGTGAATGTTGTTGATAATTTAGGTTGTAGTGCTACAGCTACAACACTGGACATTACAGAACCTACTCCAATTGTATTAAACACAAGTATCAACCCTCCTTCTGGCTGTAATGATAAAGATGGAGATATTGTTATTGATGGTGTGACTGGTGGAAGTGGAGATTTTGAATTTAGTTTTGATAATGGAACAACTTTCAAAAGTCAATTAACTATTGAGCCTGAATTAAGAAATTTACCTGGTGGGATTTATACTTTAATTGTAAGGGATCGAAACACATTCTGTACAGATACCAATACACTTACCTTGACAATAACTAATGGGGTTGATTTAGCTAGTATAACTAATGTGGTTAATGACCCTAGTTGTCACTTAATAGATGGTACAATTACTTTAGATAATGTAGGAGGTGCACCATTACCTTATACATATTCGTTATTCAATGATGCTTTGGTAAATATTAGTGGAGTTGTAAATACACCAGATTTTGCGGGAACATCTACAGGTTATTCAGTTACAGAAGGAAATTATACTATTAGAATTCAAGATGCTGTTGGTTGTGAATATGATTATAATGTATCTGTAGGAGCTGCTGATGTATTTGATAATATCAACATCACAGGAACAGATACAATTTGTCAGGGAGATCAAACAACACTAACAATTTCTTCTGATGCTGGTGTGAATTTCTTATGGACAACTGATCCTGAAATAATTACAGCTGATTTAACAAGTTCTATTATTGATGTACAACCAAATAACACAAAACAGTTTGTTGTATCAGCGACTAACTTAGATGGTTGTGTAATCCAAGATTCAATCACTATTGCAGTTGAAACATTACCTGTGATCACAACTTCTGGAGATGTTAGTATTTGTGAAGGAGAATCAACTACAATTATTGCAAGTGGAGGTCTTTCTTACTCATGGTCTCCTACTACAGGTTTAAATGTCACAAATAATGACACTATAATTGCTAGCCCTACCACAACAACCACATACACTGTAACTGTTGGAAAAAATGCTGGTTGTCAAGCAACACAAAACTTAACTGTAACTATTCTTCCTTTCCCTACAATCACTGCTCAAAACGATGTAGAACTTTGTGAAAATGATTCTATCGAATTAACTGTAGTGACAACCAATACTACAACTATTCTTTGGGATAATGGAGGGTCTTTAAATGTTATTAATAATGATACTGTACTTGCTAGTCCAATAATAACTACCAATTATACTATCACAGCAGAAAATGCTTTAGGTTGTTCTGCAACAGATGATATTGAAGTAACAGTGAACCCTATACCAGTACTTATCAGTTCTAATGATGCTGAAATCTGTCGTGGAGATTCTATTTCATTAACAACAAATGATGCAAATGGAGCAACTATATTTACTTGGTCTCCTAGTGCAACTGTATCAAGTCCAACAAATAACACAACATTTGTGAATCCTGTAAGTGATACTGAATATATTGTGACAGTAACAAGTATAGACAATTGTTCTACTACTGATACAGTAAATGTCCGAGTAAATGATCTGCCAACTATGACAGTATCTTCTGATGAAGAAATTTGTCAAGGAGAAGATGTAACATTGACTGTAAGCTCAACAAATTCAACTAATTTTACTTGGTCTCCTGATGCTACCCTAAATGTAAATACCGGAACTTCTGTAATTGCTAATCCTACAACAAGTACAATCTATACAATAACAGCAAATACTGGAAGTTGTACTGATTCAAGACAAATTACAGTTACTGTAAATGATTTACCAACAGGAACATTAACAAGTATCCAAGACACTTTCTGTTTTGGAGAAACAATTACTGTAGATGCAATCCTAGATACTGCATTCACAAACAATGCACTAGGAACTTATTCATTTGATAATGGTACAACATTTACAAACAATAGTTCTTTAACATTTACTCCTTCAGTAAGTGGTGATACTACAATTACAGTATTCTTTAGAGATGATAATGATTGTCAAAACATCACAACTCAATCATTAACAATTCATATTTTAGAGGAAATTACTAGTGATATTACCATTTTAAGTCCTGCAGACTGTGTAACACCTGGAGAATTCCAAGTAAGTAACATTCAAGGAGGTTTAAATCCTTATCAAATCCAATTAGATGGAGGAGCATTCTTTACCGCTAATGACACAATTTACTTAAATGTATCACAAGGTACTCATGTTGTAACTATCCAAGATGACTTTGGTTGTACAACTAATGAAACAGTAGATTTACCAGCAGCCATCATGTTTGATACACTTCTTACAAATCCTAGTTGTTTTGGAGATATTGATGGTATTATTGCATTAAGTAATTTGTCTGGAGGTACAGCACCTTATTTGTTTAATTATAATAATACTGGATTCACTACGGATTCTACATTCTCTAATTTACCTGCAGGAATTCATAACATTGTTATTGAAGATTCAACAGGTTGTAGTATCAATACAAGTTTCCAATTAGTAGAACCAAGTGAGTTACAAGTAAGAGTTTTAAACACAAACAACATTGATTGTAATACAAACCTTACAGGAAGCGCTGAAATTGAAGTAACTGGTGGTAATACTCCATTTGCAGTAACAGTAGATGGAAATACACAAAATGGTACTTCTCCTTTCAACTTCTCTGGTTTATTAGATAACAGTTATTTAGTAGATGTTATTGATGATAGAGGTTGTACAGCAAATGCTAATTTTGAGATTAGAGAACCTGCACCAATTGAGTTATTTACATCCATTACAATACCTTCTGGTTGTAATGATGATGATGGTATTATTTTGATTGACTCAATTAGAGGAGGTACTAATGATTTTGAATTTAGTCTTGATGGAGGAACAACTTTCAAAAATCAAGTAAGTATTCAAAATGACTTAAACAATATCTCTTCTGGTGTATACAACTTAATTACTAGAGACAGAAACACATTATGTATTGATACAAGTGTATTTACATTAACAACAACAGATGGAATAGACTTAGCACGTATTACACAAACAATTACTGACCCTACTTGTAACTTATTTGATGGTACAATTAGATTAGATAGTGTAGGTGGAGCTCCTACCCCTTATACTTATACTCTTCTTGATAATGCTCTTGCAAATGTTGAAGGTCCAGTAAATACTCCTGAATTTGCCGGAACATTAGCTGGTTACTCTGTTACACAAGGAGCTTACACAATTAGAATTCAAGATGGTGTGGGTTGTGAATATGATTATAATGTAAATGTTGGAGAAGCAGCTGTATTTGATAGTTTAGCAATCTTTGGCACAGATACAATTTGTGAAGGAGAAACTTCTACATTAGTTGCTACATCTGAGGCAGGAGTTAACTTCTTGTGGGATTTTGATGCAGATATCACTTCTGGTAATTTGGCAAATCCTTTTGTAAATGTGGCACCAAATACAACAAATACATTCTATGTATTTGCTACTAATGGAGATGGTTGTACAATTCAAGACTCTGTTACAGTAACTGTAGAAACACTACCAACAATTGTAATTTCTACTGATGCAACAAATGATGAAATTTGTATTGGTGATTCTGTAAACATTATTGCTCAAGGAGGAATTAGTTTCTCATGGTCTGCAAGTGATAATTCAATAGTTAGTAATAATGACTCTATTTTAGTTCAACCAACAACAACTACAACATATAAAGTAGTTGTAGGAAGTACTCCTAGCTGTCGTGATTCATCTACTATTGATATTGTCGTAAACAATTTACCAGATATTGCTTTAGTAGAAGATTCTATTGCAGTGTGTATTGGTAGTAGTTATGAAGTTATTGCAAATTCTACTACAGGAGTTTTGTATGAATGGACTCCAACAACAAACTTAAATATTGCAGATAACGATACAGTAGATATTACAGTTACTCAAGACACAATATATACTGTTACCACAACAGATGCTCAAGGTTGTCAAGCAGAAACTACTCTGAAAGTAAATACTTTAGAATTGCCGATAATTGATATTAGTAGTGATACAAGTATTTGTTTAAATGATAGCATTGATATATCTGCCACTCCTACAACTAATATCAACCTAACATATAATTGGGTGAATAGTGGAAATATATCTGATACAACTCAAAATGTAGTAACAGTATTCCCTACATCAACAACAACATATTATGCTACTGTAACAAATTCAAATCAATGTTCTGTAAATGATTCTGTAGTAATTGCTATAAAAGATTTACCTACTTTGACAACAAGCAATGATACAAGTATTTGTTTAGGAGAAGATGTGCTGTTGACAGTAAGTGGTGCTGATAATTATACATGGAGTCCAGACAGCTCATTAAGTGTAATCAATAATGATAGTACAATTGCTACTCCTAATATCACAACTAACTATGAAGTTATAGGAGTTAATTTAACCACAGGTTGTCAAAATACAGCTAATGTAATGGTTAATATATTACCATTACCAACTGGAACATTAATAGCAAATCAAGATACATTATGTTTTGGGGAAGAAGCTAATATAACTGCAACATTAGATACAATTTTCACATTACATCCAAATGGTTCTTATTCATTTGATGGAGGAAATACTTTCTCTGATATTGATACTATGAGTTTTATCCCTTCTGTAGCAGGTGATACAATCATTACACTAGTATTAAGAGATTCATTAAACTGTCAAGCTTCTACACCGTTAAGCATGACAATAAAAGTATTAGAACCAATAAATGCGGATATTACAGTAAATGAATTGGCTGATTGTTCTAGTTCAGGTTCTATTAGAGTTCATAATGTTAGTGGAGGAATTTCTCCATATTTCATGACTTTTAATGGAGGTGCTAAAGAACAAACAAGTGATACAATTTATAGTAATTTACTACCAGGTATGTATCCATTAACCATTGAAGGAGAATTTGGATGTACTGTTGACACAGTATTAAACATGTTAACAAACATAACATTTGATACAGTCCTTGCTACCCCTTCTTGTTTTGGTGATGATAATGGTAGTATTACAATCAATAATGTACAAGGAGGAGTTGCTCCATATGAATTCAGTACAGATGGAATTAATTTCGATACAAACAATGAATTTGAAAATTTAATTGCTGGTGATTATTCAATTACAATTCAAGACAATAGTGGTTGTATTGTTCCAGTTAATATTACATTATCTCAACCAGACAGTTTAGTAATTGATGTTATATCATTAGAACACCTAAATTGTATAATTGAAAATGATAGTGTCGGAGTAACAAATATATTAGTTACAGGAGGAACTCCTACATACAATATTAGTTATGCAGGAATAGATACTCTATTCAGTTCTTCAATAGATACACTTGTTTTCTCTGAAGTCTTATCAGGTACAGATACTTTAATTGTAATAGATGCAAACTCTTGTAATGCAGAGCAAATCATTACAATTAATGACATACCAAATATTACAACTTATGTAAGAACAGTTACTATTCCAACAGGATGTAATGAAGCTGATGGAACAGCTGTAATTGATTCTGTGATGGGAGGTTATGGTTCTTATGAATTTAGCCTAGATTTAGGTACTAATTTTAAAGATTCTTTGGGTATTCACACAGAGCTTCAGCAATTAAAGTCAGGAACTTATACTCTTCTTACTAAAGATCTTACAACATCTTGTATTGATTCTTCGAGCTTCACAATCAATGCTCCTGATGGAATTCTGTTAGATAGTATTCGTTCAACTATTACTGATCCTAGCTGTTTAATTGAAGATGGTAAAATTGAATTAACTAATGTTTCTGGAGCTCCTCAGCCTTATGAGTTCCAATTAATTAATGCAATAAGTAATGATACCCTAGCTGATTATCAAAGTGATTCTACCTTCCAAGGAAGTCCAGAAGGAAGTACAGTTTCTAACTACAAACTAGGGCAAGGAACTTATAATATTAATATTAAAGACGCTACAGGTTGTGAGTATATACTCACTAATCTTGAAGTTGGTGAAGCTACAGAGTTGGAAGCAATTGGTGTTGTTCAAGGAAATGCAAATTGTGGTCAAAATAATGGTATCATTGAAGTTAATGTTGAAGGTGGAGTTGCTCCGTTTACATACACATTATTCAATAATGAAAATGAAAATACTCCTGTTAAAGAAATTACAGGAACAAATATTGGAGTATTTGATAGTGTAGGTGTGGGAACTTATTCTTTCTTAGTTAAAGATGCTAGTTCTCCTGCTTGTAGTACTGGTCATGGAAGCTTAGAAATAACAACACATAGTATAGATATGAATCTTATTATCGATTCAGTTCGTTGTCACGGAGATAGCAATGGAGTTGTAAGATTAGAACATATGCCAATAACTGATACAGTTAATTATACTTATGAATTTAGCTTTAATGACACATTAAACTTTATAAGTGAAAACTTAGTATTTAATAACTTAGCTTCTGATTGGTACAAACTATATATCAAACAAACTGAGATAAGTTCAAATATCACATGTATCTATACAGATTCAAACTTAGATATTACAGATTCTATTGTTAAAGATACTTTCTTAGTACCTCAGCCAGATACTATCAGTGCACAAATAACTAGCTTGCCTAGTTATAAAGAATTAGATGATGGAATTGTATTTATTTATGATGTGTCTGGTGGAAACGGTGGATATCAATATAGTATTGATTCTGTAGAATTTATTACATATAATGATATTGACTCTGTAGCCAATCAATTTACAGGTATTGGAGTAGGATACCATGATGTATATGTAAGAGATCAATATGGCTGTACTTATCCATTTGAGGTTCTTGTAACATCCAAATTCTATGTACCAAATGTATTTACACCAAATGGTGATGGAGACAATGATTATTTTGAAGTTCTTGATTTACCTGCTGAAGGAACAGAATTAAGAGTATATGATAGATGGGGAGTAAGAGTATATCATCATGAAAACTATGATAATAGCTGGGATGCTGATGGTGCTCCAGATGGTATTTATTACTATGAAATTAAAACAAATTTCAAAATCCAAAAAGGATGGGTGAAGATTGTGAGATAAACATAACTTTCACAAAACAAACCCATAACAAATCTTAAAAAAACACAAAAACAGCCCTTTATAGGGCTTTTTTTGTGCTCTTACACAAACAACCACTTTGCAATTTTTTGCGTTGTTTTACCTATATTTGTACCTCATTTGTACCCCAAACATAGTTTTGGGGTTTTGTTTGTACAAAGGTGTCTCTTATTTCTCTTTAATTACTGTTAGGTAAACTTATGGGTTCTAATCTTAAAATAAATAAAGTGTGTAAACAATGTGGTAAAAAGTTCATTGCAAAAATGACTACCACTCGATATTGTTCTCATCCTTGTGCACAAAAAGCATATTATGAGCGAATTAAAGCTGAACGATTAAGTAAACAGAAAAAACAAGACTCCATAGAGGAAGTAAACCTCAAAGAAATATTAACTGTGAAAGAAGTTGCAAGGCTTTTAGAGTGTTCTACAAAAACGATTTATCGACTAATTGATAAAGGTACAATTAAGGCAGTTAATTTATCCAATCGTATGACTCGTATAAAACGTGATGAGATTGATGAAATATTACGTCCCAAACAGGAGAAAGAATTATTGGACTTTAATATTTCTAATTATTATACGATGAAGGAACTAAGAAATAGGTTTAGTATTTCGGACAAAGCAATCTATGAGATAATTAAAAGAGAACAAATCAAAAAAGTTAAAATAGGAAAACATATATACATTCCTAAACAACCAATTGACAATATTTTATAACTATGAATATAAAAGTTACACTACGAAAAAAGAAAATATCAAAAGGTAGAGAAAGTCTATATCTAGACTACTACCCTCCTATCACTCACCCTAAAACAAATAAACCTACACGTAGAGAGTTTTTAAAAATGTATGTATTTGAAAACCCAAAAGGACAAAATGAACACACACACAATAAAGAGACATTAAAACTAGCAGAACTTATTTGTCAAAAACAAGAAAACAGACTAAATAAACCAGAAATATATACTGATTTTGAAAAGCAACAAATCAAAAAGAAAGAAATTGGTGAACAAAGTTTTCTAGACTATTATGATAAACAATGTAAAAAACGTAAAGGAGATACTAACAGAAGTTGGTTAGTATCTAAAAAGTTTCTTATAGCATACAATGGTGGTGAACATCTTCCATTCAGTAATTTAACAGTGCTTTATTGTAATGATTATGCTGATTTTTTATTAAATACGACTGGATTAAAAAAGACAAAACAAAAACTTTCTCCTAATACTGCTCATGGTTACTTTGTAAAACTTAAAGCTGTTCTTAGACAAGCTTTTAAAGACAATTTACTTGATATCGATCTTAGTAACCAACTCAACAATATTAGTACAATAGAAACAAAAAAAGAATTTCTAACACTTGATGAATTAAATAAACTAATAGAAACCAAATGTGAAGATCCAGTACTAAAAAAAGTTGCTTTATTTTCTTCTTTAACGGGTTTACGTGTTTCTGACATAAAGAAACTAACATGGGAAGAAGTTGAAGAAGTTAATCCAAATGAATATTGTCTTAGATTTCAACAAAAGAAAACAAAAGGACTTGAAACACTTCCTATTTCAAATCAAGCATTAGAATTAATGGGAACTCCTTCAAACAATTCTTCTTTGGTTTTTAGTGATTTTGAGTATTCATCCTACAAAAATAAGTTATTAGCTAAATGGATAAAAGATGCTGGAATTACAAAGAAAATAACATTCCATTGTTTCAGACATACTTTTGCTACCCTACAATTAACTCATGGAACAGATTTGTACACTGTTTCTAAAATGCTAGGACACAAAAATATTACAACAACACAAGTTTATGCCAAAATAGTAGATGAAAAGAAACGTGAAGCAGCTAACAAAATTAAATTAAACCTTTAAAAATCAACTATTACTAAAATTATATTTACTAGCACTAAAATTATGTTTATAAAATTTTTCAATCGATTTAGAAAACCAATTGTATTCAAAAGCGAATTTGAACCTGATGTCAGTTATAGGAAATTTAAATATCAATCCAATATTGACTATTTCTTAAGTGGTGAAGATAATAATGCAATTGAGTTAAATTTTAAAATTTACACAGAGCTAATTGAAGACCCTAGATGGGAAAACACAATAGAACCTCTTGAACTTTTTAATTTAATTCACAAGAAAATAGAATATATGTATCTGTATTGTGCCAAACCTAACAAATATGTAAAACACTTAACATCCCTTCCTTTGTCTTCTAAACAAATGCTTTGTTTCCTTTATTTTTTTATAAAGCTTGGGGAAGGGAGATTAGGGTGTTCTTATGATGATATAGATAAAATAAATGATGATGGTGAGGAATGGAACTATATCAATCAACTGTTAGCAACTCTTAACCTTATTAAAATTGAGTACAATAAACTAGATCAAAAATTAAAACATGAAAAATACAATTTCAACAATGTTCTAGACCATATTAAGCCCCTTTCTTATTCTCATAAAATTGCTTATTTGATAGAGCAAAAATCAGTCTATCAACAAGATGATGACAAACCTAAAAACATAGGTAATATTAGCTTTGAAAACAGGTGTAATATTGAGATAGAAAAACTAAAAACACTTGCTGAATTTGATGAAAAATCGACTTCAACAACTCAACCAAAACTAAAGTTATCTAGCAAAAAAGGAACTAAGACAAATCTCATTAGAGTCTTACACACCCTATATGAAATGAGATATTTTGAGACTTCTGATGGACAAATACCAACAAAATTAGAGTTTATGGAAGTTATGGGTGAATACTTTGATACAAACTTTTCTGACTATGCTAGAAATCTTTCTCAATCCTTACAAAACCAGCCATTAGAAGCCAATACAAAGGTTTTTATGGAAATGATCAGTATCATAGAAAAGGAACATTTTACAAATAAATGATATGGACTCCATATGGAGTCTATATTGTTTTTCATCATAATCCTACAATTTTGAGCCATCGAAAATCAAAAACAGAAAAATTATGATGATTATTCAATTGACAACTGATGAGTTACAAAACATTATTAATAATTCAGTTAAACAAGCTTTAAAAGAGCATCAAGAAACAGTAGTTGGAAAAACTTCTAACACTGAAGAAAATGACTTATTAAATGTGAAAGAAACAGCTAAGTTTTTAGACCTTACAATACCTACTATTTATAGTAAAGTAAGTCGTGGAGAACTACCATTCAAAAAGCTTGGTAAACGTCTTTATTTCTCTAAAAAAGAATTATTAGAATCATTAAATAAAAAGAAAACAAGAACTCAAGAAGAACTAGAAATTGAAGCTGAAAAATATCTTTCAAATCTATAAAAAAGAAAGGACTGCATTCTACCGACCAAAGTGAATCTACAGTCCTTAAAGCCCTTAATAGACAAGGGCTAATATACAAAATTTCAGAAATCATTAAAAATTCATTGTAATGAAATTAAATCCTGTATTTAATAGCCTTGACAATCCTCAAACATTTGTAAACCATATTGAGGATTTAAAGCAAGATGCTCAAACTTCAGAAAAAGAGCATAAAAAGAGTATTTCATTCCCTACTCATATATTTCCTCAAGCCATTCAGGAAATCATTTATGAAACCAATAAATGCCTTAATTTCCCTATTGATTTTATTGGTTCTTCCCTACTCTATGCCTCTTCATTAGCCATTGGGAATTCTTGTCAAGTACAACAAAAAAATACTTGGTATGAAAATGCTGTATTGTATATGGCTATTGTGGGTAGAGCTGGTACAAATAAAAGTCATCCTTTACGTTTTGCAATTAAACCTATTGAGCAACAGGATAATGATACTTTTGCAGAATATGAGAAACAAAGACAGGAATATGAGGAGTATTCAACTCTTTCCAAAAGTGAAAAATCACAACAAGAAATTCCTGCAATGTTTCCTCCTACTCTCAAAAAGTTCTTAGTATCAGATACTACACCTGAAGCCCTTACTTATGTTCATTACCTCAACAAAAGAGGAATTGGAGTACATGTAGATGAATTAGCAGGTTGGTTTAAAAACTTTGATCGATACCACAAAGGGGCTGAAGAAGAATTTTGGTTGAGCAATTGGAATAGTAGTCCAATTATCATTGATCGAAAAACAAGTTCCTCCATTCGTATTACCAAACCTTTTATTTCTGTTTGTGGAACTACTCAAACAGCTATTTTGAGTGAAATGGCAAAAGATAACCGAAGTAAAAATGGATTTATTGATCGTATTTTATTTGTAGTTCCTGAAGGATTAAAAAAGGAAAAATGGAATGATAATGAATTGGATGCTTGTTTTGTTGAAAATTGGAAAAGCATAATCAATAATCTCTTACAAATTCCTTTTCAATTAGATAATAATGATATTCCTCAACCTAATACATTAGTTTTTACACCAGAAGCCAAACAACTATTGGGAGAATGGCAAAGCAAGAATACAGATTTATGTAATGAATTAGAAAACGATAGCTTAATTGGTATTTATACCAAGTTAGATGTTTACTGTATTCGTTTTGCTCTAATTTTTCAACTCTTGAAATATGCTTGTGAAGAAGGTGATAGAATGAAAGTAAGTTTAGAAGCTGTACAAAGTGCTATTGAACTTACTGAGTACTTCAAAACAATGAATACAAAGGTTTACAATATTATCTCTGAAACCACTCCATTAGATCAATTGCCTGAAAATAAACAACAATTCTATAATAGTTTACCAGAAACACTTACTACTCATGATGCTATTGAAAAAGGAAGTGATTTTGGTTTATCACAACGAACAATCAAACGCTTTTTAGGAGATAAACAGCTATTCAATAGAGTAAAACAAGGAGTTTATGAAAAGCTCTATTAAAAACCAAAATCGTCATATTGCTTTAAATAAATATTTATTATAAAATTTATTTCGCAAAAAGTATGTGGCACTTTTGACACTTCTGGCACTTTCAAAATTAAAACACTGTTGATCAACACATTAACATCTTCCAAAAGTGCCATTTATACCAATAGAAAGTGCCAATAGTGCCAAATCACTTCTGAAATTCATTTTTTGAAAAAAGTATGTGGCACTTTTGAAACTTCTGGCACTTTCAAAATTAAAACACTGTACTTCAACACATTAACATCTTCCAAAAGTGCCATTTACACCAATAAAAAGTGCCAATAGTGCCAAATCACATAAAATCGAAAAGCTATGGAGTACAAATACATATTAGAAAAAGGGAGCAAAAAACACATCTGCCCTAATTGTAACAAAAAGCATTTTGTAAGATACATTGATCTTGAAAAGAATGAATATTTACCTTCTGAGTATGGTCGTTGTGACCGTGAGGTAAATTGTGCTTATCATCTTGATCCCTATAAAGATGGTTATGCTTTAGAAAATCAACCACCAAAAGAAAGAATCTACCAAGCTCCTACTTTACCACAAAAACAGACTATCTACTTCCCTACTGAAGTCTTTGAAAAAACACTCAAGGGTTATGAAGAAAATACTTTTATTCAAAACCTGCTCTCCAATGTGCCTTATACTTTTGAAACTAGTATGGTGGAAAAGGTTATTTCAATGTATTATTTGGGAACAGTCAACAAGGGATATCGAAAAGGAGCAATCACTTTTCCTTTTATAGACAATAAGCAAAAAGTGAGAACCATTCAAGTCAAACAGTTTGATACATCCAATCATACAACCTCTACAGACTTCTTACACTCCATTTTAGAAAAGCATTACAAAAACACAGAAATACCTCAATGGTTGAAAGAATATCAAAAAAACGATACAAAGGTTTCCTGTCTTTTTGGGGAACACTTACTATCAAAGTATTCCAAAAATCCAATTGCATTGGTAGAATCTCCCAAAACAGCCATTTATGGAACATTATACTTTGGATTTCCAGAGAATAAAGAAAATTTCTTATGGTTGGCTGTCTACAACCTTAGTAGCCTAAATTTGAAGAAATGTAAAGTATTACAAGGAAGAAAAGTTTGTCTATTTCCTGATCTCTCTAAAAATGGTCATGCCTTTGAAAAATGGAATGACGAAGCTAAAAAACTAAACACTCAATTACTGAATACTAAATTCACAGTTTCAAACTTGTTAGAATTAAATAGTGACAAAAGTGAACGTTCAAAAGGAAATGATCTTGCTGATTATCTGATTCAATTAGATTGGAAACTTTTCCAAAATCAAGACACTTATAAAACACCAGAAACTTATACAAGAGTCAGTGTTGCCACAAGCAACAGTAAGCAACAACAGAAAGCAACAAATCTGCAACAAGACAGCAACAACATTGCAACAGAAGAAGAAAAGTGGAATACTGATGATTTAGAGCATTTTTTCAAAGCAACAAAACTTCCTCAAAGTATATCTTTTAGGGGCATGAATATTTCTAATGTTGCTTTGTTTGTTAATACTCATTTAGCAATGGTGAAAAGAAATAATGGAAACCGTACTTTCCTTCCCTATTTCCAGAGATTGGAGGGATTGAGAGAAATTTTATAATTTTTTCATTAGAATAAGTAATGATTCAATTATATTTGAAAGCAACTTAAAAGGGCTGTCAGCAATTGAAGCTGAAGACTATTAAGTTTTTATAAAGCCAAATAACATAGACTGCAAGCAATTAGAGCTAGAGAAAATGTGTTATTTGGCTTTTCTTTTCGGGACTATTTTTACAAGTGTAAAGTTTTCTTAATTGTATCTATAAATGCTTGACGAAATGTATCATTAGTGACACACATTTTGTAGAGGTCTAATTCATTTCTTCGTTGCTTTGCAATTACTTCATCAAAGATTGTATTAAGAGCAATATTTTGATTTTGAACATCTTTATTATTGAGTACTTTCATTTCATAATCTGGATGACTTTTGATATGATTTCCTAGTGATACTACTTTCACCTTCTGATCTTCTGGTGTTGTATCCCAACCTTGAAACCAATGCTCATTAAATGATTTAATAATTTCATCTAGTAGATCTTTTTGTTCATCTCCTCCATGAGCACCTCTTGGATTTGGGTTTTGTGGATCAACTTCTGATTCTGAATCGTCAAGACCTATTGAATGATTTAATTTCACTCTTTCTAATCCATAAGTAGATAAATCTACTGAATTCAATAACTCATCAATTAAGTCTTTTTCTTTGTCCTTAATCACTAATTTTGGAATCAAAAACTTCAAGAACCAAAATAGCTTTTCCCATTTAATGATTTCATAAGGCATGATTGCAGACATTTGTCCATATATTTTAACAAATTGCTTTGCCTTAATTTTAAAGTCTGCTTTATCATCATCTTCTAAATCCAATTCACTATTGAAACGCTCTGCTACAGTATCAGTAATTGTACTTAAATCTCCTGCATCTACATTGTTGAAATATTGTTCTATAAAGTTTTCTACTTCATACCATTCATACACTGCTGCATCATCTAAAAAGCTTTTTAACTCATGTAAAATATTTACATCTGTTGCTTTATTTAGTGTAGTTGAGGTATAGAAAGGATCAAAAGAATCTTTAATATCATCTACACTATTAAAGAAGTCTAGTATAAATAAATCTTCGGTTTTTTTGTTGAGTTTATTTGCTGAACGATTTAGGCGAGATAGTGCTTGTACAGCTAATACAGATTGTAATTTTTTATCTACATACATTGCAGATAGTTTTGGCTGATCAAAACCTGTGAGGTATTTATTGGCAACTACTAAAACTCTGTATTCATCCTTATCAAACTCATCCTTAGTCTTTTTATCAGCAAAACCATTCAAATCAGCTTCTGTATACTCTATTCCATCTACTTTTTTCTTTCCTGAAAAAGCAATTGCTATTTTGAAAGGATTATTCTTATTTTCTAGAATTCGACTAATGGCTTTATAATAGCGAATAGCTGCTTCAATACTTTGAGTAACAACCATTGCTTTTGCTTTACCTTTAAGCTTTTTGGTGCTGACTACTTTAGTGATAAAGTGCTCAATCATAATCTCTGCTTTGGTATCAATGGTTTGTTGATGAGCTTCTACATATGATCGTAGTTTCTTTTGAGCTTTTGAGGTATCAAATTTTGGGTTTTCTTCTATTGATTTCTCAATTTCATAATACCCCTTGTAAGTTGTATAATTTGCTAAAACATCTAAAATAAATCCTTCTTCAATCGCTTGTTTCATTGTGTATTCATGAAAAGCTTTATAAGAGCCATTTTCTTGTTTTGTTCCAAATTTCTCTAAAGTGGTATTTTTTGGTGTAGCTGTAAAAGCCATATAAGAAGCATTTCCTCGCATTTTACGAGTTTTCATAGCTTCTAATATCTTATCTTGTGCATCTACTTCATCTACATCTTCTGTATCTATTGAAGAACCCATTACTTGGTTCATAGCTCCTGCGATTGTACCTCCTTGTGAACTATGTGCTTCATCTATGATAACAGCAAATCGCTTATCTTTTAAGTCTTCAATTCCATCTATAATTCGAGGAAATTTATGAATGGTGGTAATGATAATCTTTTTACCTTGTTCTAAGCTTGTTTTTAGCTCTTGAGAAGAATAGGCTGGAGCAACAATATTTTTGACTTCTGAAAAGCCTTTAATATTATCTCGTATTTGTTTATCAAGTAATCTACGATCTGTTACGACCACGACAGAATCAAATAAAGGTACTTCCAAACCTCTACTTCCTTGTATTTCTGTTGAGCTTGGATAAAGTTCTATGAGTTGGTAAGCTAACCATGTGATAGAATTTGATTTTCCTGATCCTGCTGAATGTTGAATTAAATACTTTTCTCCAACTCCTTTTTCACCAATATCTTTTAATATTTCTCTTACCACATCTAATTGGTGGTAACGAGGAAAAAATAAAGTTCTTTTGGTTAATGGATCTGTTGGTTTTCCATCCATTCTTACAAAATGTTGTATAATCTTAGCTAAGCTTGTTCGCTTTAAAATATCTTCCCAAAAATAAGCAGTTTTATGACCTCCTTTTGTGTTGACTGGATTCCCTTTCCCATAATTATTTCCTTTGTTAAAAGGTAAGAAAAAAGTATTTATTCCACTCAATTTAGTGGTCATATAAATTTCATCTGTATCCATTGCAAAATGAACAATACATCTTCCATATTGAAGCAAAGCTTGTTTATTATCTCGCTCTTTGTATTGTTTGATAGCATTGTATTTTGCTGTTTGCCCTGTCCATTTATTTTTTAACTCAATTGTAGAAATTGGTAAACCATTGATAAATAGAACAATGTCTATAGAATGATTGGGTTGATCTACTGAATAATAAACTTGGCGAGTAATACTAAATTCATTTTTGTCAAAATTTTTCTGTACAGTATCACTACTAATAGCTAAAGGAACTTGATAAAACAAAATAAACTCTGCATCATCTATTTCTAATCCTTTTCGCAAAACATGTAAAACACCTCTCTTCTTAATCAAGTTAGTCAAACGATCTAATATTTTGAGTTTCCAATCCCCTCCAAATCGTTTTAACTTTTCTATTTCTTTTGATTGAGTGGTTTCTAAAAAATGCCAAAGTCTAACAGTATCTAATGCTCTTTCTGCATCAAAATCTGCTGATTTACCAACATAATAGCCATGTCCTGTGCGATAGGCTACTTGTTCATCTTGAACTTGATTCTCATTCAATTCTTCTAAGCAAGTTCCAGTCAATTGTCTTTCAATACTTGCTTCTAAGGCTTGTTCATTTGTCTTGCTTGTCATAATTAATTTAGTTTTTGAATGGCTTCATCAATTGTTTCAAAATATTCAGGACTTGAGTTTAAGTTTTCAATTTGAGTAATTTTAAATTTTCCTGTGTCTATATCATAAAAAATCACATTAGTATCTTCTTTCTTTTTTATACCTACAATACTTCCTTCATTTTTACCAAAGTGATACTCATATTTATTATCATCATTATTTAATAAAAACCAATCATAAGTAAATATCTCTGCAAAAAAGCTATAAATTCTTGTTGTACTTAATAAGTAATAAGCATGGTTATATTGTCGGATATTATTTTTTAAAGAATATTTTAATAATTTTTCATTTGCGATAATCTTGAAAACATAGTCTTGTGTAGAATTAAGGTCTAAATACTTTTGTATTCTCTCTTTCAAGTATTGTACAATGTCATTACAATTAGTGTCTATATCATCAATCATTTTCTTAACTAGTTCAATATTTTCAGCTAAAAACCTTCTCCAATTTTCATTTCTAGCTCTAAGTGTCAGACTTTCATTAAAAGGATAAGTTAACTTATTTCCATTCTGAAAAAAACAGGTATTCAATGTCAAAAATGATCTAAATAATAAATTAGAAATAGCCAATACATCTGGTGAGAATACCTTACTTACTTTTGAACTTACTTCTTGAAATTCTATATAATCTTCTTGGTTATTTACTAGTTTAAATATAAAACCAATCTGTCCTTGAAAATAGTGATGACTTTCAACTTTAATAAAAAGTTCTTCCCAATTATTTTTTGTATCAGTTACAATTAATTCTGCTT
>JAAEPT010000121.1 GCA_024232295.1 Cytophagales bacterium | reverse complement strand
TTCCCAATAAGCCATGTATTCTAAAGGTATTATAAAATGTAACATACCTCTTCAAAATAGCTTCTATTTCTTTAAAAGAGTAATAATCAAAACGATTGAAAACATCTCTTTTTAAAGTGCCATGATAAGCTTCTACATGTGCATTTTCCTCAGGAGTAGCAACATGAGTAAACTCTTGTTCAACTTGTATGTCTTTTAAGTATTGTTGAACCTCTTTGGCTGCAAATTGACTTCCATTATCATTTCGAATAATCACAGATTCTGGATAATCATATTCCATAAAAATGTCACTTAGTAACTTAATTACCTTGTCTTTTTTAATGGAATAGGCAAAATAATCTCCCAAGATTTTACGAGTATGCACATCAATTACAGAAAGTAAATAAGCATTTTTCCCTTTTTCTGGAATCCATACAAACTTAATATCCATTTCTAATACTTGCATTGGACGAGAAGTTTCTACTTTTCTAAATTGAACACGTTTTCGTGGAGCTTGACCTCGCTGAATACGTTTTGTAGGAACAAGTAAACTTTCCTCCTGCATCAAGCGATACACTTTTTTATGATTAATTCGATAGCCTTTTCTTTGTAAGTAACAGGTCATAATTTGATAGCCACAATCAATAAATTCATGCGCTAACAAATCTTTAATCTCTTGAATAACAATTTGATTAGAGACATATCCTTTTTCTTGATGGTAAGTGTATTCTGATGGTTTTACACCTTTTTGTCCACTACTTTCTTGATAATAGTAAGTGCTTTCTGGAATCTTAAGAAGCTTCAATGTATGACGAATACTACACTTATATTTAGTAGCTAATTGCTTGACTAAATTTTGTTTATCTCGTCTGTCCCAAACTTTTTTTTTAAGAGTTCTTTCTGAAATTCTAGTTCTAATTCTTTATCAACAAGAAGTTTTCGAAGCATTCTAATTTCTTCTTCAGCTTTTGTCAAAGAAACATTGTTGTCTTTCTTCTTTTTTGATTTTAAACCTTCTAAACCATGAGCATCATAAGCTCTCTTCCAAACATAATAAGTAGCTGTGCTCACACCATACTTGCGACAAACTTCCACTGTATTACCTTCTTGAGCGGCTTGTAATATCTCTTCTTTTTCAGATAATGACCATCTTTTCATAACCCTAAGTTAAAATTATTTTTAAATATAATTTTACTCCAGGCATTTACGGGGCTAAAATAGTGTAACTATAGCTACTTTATCTGGAACGACTTCTGTTGGTTATATAATTTGTCATTCAAATCCATCATCATCATCAGTTTGTACAGAAAATATTATTCCTGAAATATGAACAGACTCTAATACAACAGTTGGAGATTGTTCTACAAATCAGAGATTAGGAACAATACAAGAATCAACTACAATTATAAAAGCTTATAATATACAAGGAAAAGAAGTATCTATTGAGACAACAGGAGAATTAATCATTTTATTATATAGTGATGGAACTACCCAAAAGGTGTTTCAAGACTAAGTAATAAATTAAAAAATAATTAATAAAAGCCACTAAAATTTTTAGTGGCTTTTTTGCTTTTTGAAAAAAAATGAAGTAGAATTCGCTTTGGTTAACTAAATGAAGTAGTGCAAGAAAATAAAGTAGTAATTTTTCTTAATGATGTAGTAATTGGTTTGAAATCAGTATACAAAGCAGTACTGTTTATTTTTAATCATTGGTTGTGGCTTTATTTTTTACTTCCTATTGCTTTGTCTATTGGTTTGATGATAGGAGGGAAACACTTGCTTGCTGAATTGCAAACCATAACTGTTGCCAAAGAAATTAAAGCAATTCAGTTTCATGAGTATTTTGAAGAGTTTTCATTTCGTAGAGCAAATGAATTTTCTGAAAACGAATTATCACTGTTGATGGTAGGGTTAAAGATTGTATTGGTTTTACTAATCTTAAAAATGTCAAAATACCTTGTCTTATTTTTACTATCTCCAGTACTTACTATTGTTTCAGCCCAAGTAGAAAAGATATTGACAGGTAATTCTTACCCTTTTCAATGGAAGCAATTTGTGCAAGATATTTATAGAAGTATTTTGTTCTCTTTTCGAAATATGGTATTGCAGGTATTTTTTATTGTTATATGGCATGTTTTGAGTTTTGTATATGTTGATATGAAGTTTGTAACCCCTTATTTTGTCTTTTTATTAGGTGCATATTATTATGGAGCTTCTTTAATGGATTATACAAATGAAAGAAGGCGATTGACCTTTGAAGAGAGTGTTGCATTTGTGAATAGTAATAAAGGACTTGCAATGGTAGTTGGAGCTACTTTTTCAGCTTTATTTTTTATTGATTTTGTAGGGATTGTATTTGCTCCTATTCTAGGGGTGGTTGCAGCAACATTAGGAGTGCATGAAAAAGTTAACTTAGCTAAAAATCGTTACGCTACAAAACAGAAAGACTGGAAGAAAAAGCAAAAAGAAAAAGAAAACACAAAACCTGTTGTTACTAATGAATCAATTAAGGGGCTGTGGAAAATGAATAATAAGGAGAAAAAAGAGAATGAAAGTAAAACAAAATGGTAGAACTATTTTATTTCATTTTCTGTCTTTTGATAAGGTAGGGAAGTAAAATTTGATCCATATTTTTTTGACAATTAACTGGAATAAAATCAATATGATATTGGTTGCATTTTAGTTTTAGCTCTTGATGAAGTTTCTGAATATTTTTTTGATACTCTTTTTTGACTTCAGAAGGCATAATTTTTACCTTTTGCCCTGTTTCTATATCAGTAAATAAGTGAGGTTTTTCCGAAAAATCAAAGTCAATTTCTTGTTTTTTATCAATTACATGAAATAAGATTACTTCATGGTTATAGTGTTTTAGATGTTGTAATGCTGTGAATATTTCTTCTTGATCTTGACTGTTCTCTAGCATGTCACTGAAGATGATGACAAGAGAGCGTTTGTGTAGTTGATTTGCCAGTACACTGAGTGTTTGGGCTATGTTTGATTGTTTATTGATCGTTTTGTCTTGAAATGTTTGTTCAAGTTTATGTATCAATTGATGTAGGTGAGTTGATGTTGATTTTATAGGAGTATTTACTTCAATTTCTTCTGAGAAGCAAGTTAATCCAACAGCATCTCTTTGTTGTTGAAGTAAGTAAGTCAAACTAGCAGAAGCTAAGATGCTAAATGCTAATTTTCCTTGGCTTTCTACTGGAAAACGCATTGATGAAGAAGTGTCTATTATCATTTGACAACGAAGATTGGTTTCCTCTTCAAAGTGTTTTTGATAAAGCTTTTCTGTACGAGCAAACAGTTTCCAGTCAATAAACTTAGTACTGTCTCCCATATTGTATTGCTTATGTTCCGAAAATTCTACGGAAAAACCATTATATGGTGAGCGATGAAGTCCTGTGATAAAACCTTCTACTGCTTTTTTTGCAAGCAAAGGTAGTTTTCCATATTGTTGTAGGTCTGAAATATTAATCTTCATCTGACTTCATTTGTATTGTAATCAAAACTTTAATTAAATATAAAAAAAAACTAAATAAGTTACATTTTTTTTGTGGATAGGATAAAATATTATAGATTTAAGAAGTAGAAACCAAGTAAATGATAGAATCGTGGAAGAGAAACACAATGACAGAGAAGAGATTTACTCTCAACGAGTAAAGGCAGGAAAGAGAACGTATTTTTTTGATGTGAAAGCCACTCGTTCTAATGACTATTATTTAACTGTTACGGAAAGTAAGAGAAAGTCAAAAGAGGATGGTTATTTTTATGAAAAGCATAAAATTTTCTTGTACAAAGAGGATTTTGCAAAGTTTGTAGCAGCATTAGAGGATACTGTCGATTATGTGAAAAATGAATTGATGCCAGATGTAGATTTTGATCAATTTGATTCATCTGACAATGAGGAGAGAGAAGAAAAAGAATATACTTGGGAATAATATTCTTTCTCTCACAGAAAATCACTGAAAGCTTGTGCAACCTTTGTACAGGCTTTTTTTGGTTAAAAGTCTTGATTAAAATACTTTTTGATTAGATTTTGTAGTACCTTTACCTGATAATTGTTCTAAAATTAACTACAAAATATTTTTTGATTATGGGCTTAAAGTGTGGTATTGTAGGTTTGCCAAATGTTGGAAAGTCTACTTTGTTCAATGCCTTGTCTGATGCAGGAGCAGAAGCTGCTAATTTTCCTTTCTGTACAATCGAACCAAATGTTGGAGTCGTAACTGTTCCAGATAGTAGACTTAATATCTTGGAAAAAATTGTTTCTCCTCACAAAGTAGTACCTACAGTTATTGAATTTGTAGATATTGCAGGATTGGTAGAAGGAGCAAGTAAAGGTGAGGGCTTAGGAAATAAGTTTTTGGCTAATATTCGCGAGGTAGATGCAATTGTACATGTGATTCGTTGCTTTGAAGATCCTAATGTGGTACATGTTGCTGGCTCTGTAAATCCAATCTTGGATAAAGGAGTGATTGATACAGAATTGCAGTTAAAAGATCTAGAGTCTATTGCAAAAAGAATCACAAGAGTAGAAAAAATTGCAAAATCTGGAGATGCAGCTGCAAAGAAAGAATTAGCCGTTTTAGACAAATTTAAAGCACATTTAGAGGAAGGAAAGAACGCAAGAAACTTGGATGCTAGTGAAGAAGAGCTAGAACAAGTGTACGAATTACAACTTCTTACGCTAAAGCCTGTTATATATTTAGCCAATGTCGATGAAGACTCTATGCTTGAAGGAAATGAGTATGTCGAATCTTTGAAAGCTGATGTTGCTGATGAGAATGCACAAGTAGTAATTGTATGTGCTGCTATTGAATCTCAGATTGCTGAACTAGATGATGATGAAGAAAAAGCTGTGTTCTTAGAAGAGTATGGTTTGGAAGAGTCAGGTCTAGATCGTTTAATTCGTGCATCTTATGACTTATTAGATTTGATTACTTACTTTACCGCTGGTGTACAAGAAGTAAGAGCTTGGACAATTCATAAAGGTTGGACTGCTCCACAAGCTGCTGGTGTCATTCATACAGACATTGAAAGATGTTTTATTAAAGCTGATGTTATTAAGTTAACAGATTATCAAGAGTATCGTACAGAGGCTGCTTGTAGAGAAGCTGGTAAAATATCAATAGAAGGAAAAGCATATGTTGTAGAAGATGGAGATGTGATTCATTTTAAACACAATGCATAAATTTATTATGTAAATTGTTTTCACTTTCTATGAAACCTTTTCGATAAGATTAGAGTTTAAACAATTAATTTTTCATTTTATTTTAACCACTAAAAGTTAAAAAGTTGAGAGTACGTATAATTTTTAGCTTAGGCAATAGAGGTGCTTCTGTACCTTTCCATCATCAATATTTGTTATCAAATTTGATTGAGGATTTAAAAGCAGATTTATCTGAGGAGTTTCGTCATCAGAATTTATACTGTTTCTCAGGATTGAAAGGACAGACAAAGGTTGGAAAAAGTGGTCTTCACTTTTTTTCAAATAAAGTAACTTTAGTCTTTACAAGTCCTGATAAGGACTTTATTGATGCTATTCTTAAGCGATTGTTCAAGGAGGAAATGGTAGAGGTTGGAAATCTTTGCTTAACTCCAGAAAGTGTAGAAAGAGAGTATGCTCCAGAGTTTACAGAAGATGTGAAGTATGTATGTATTTCTCCACTTGTTCTTGCTGGTCCAAATACAGATATTTCCATCGAGAAAGATTTTATTCCTCCATTTGATGATGCTTTCTCTGATTACTTATATGAATCTACAATGGTTCGTATGCAAGCAACAGGGAGATATACACAAGAGCAAATTGAATCTTTCTTTAAGTTTCAGGTAGTTCCAGATAAGCAATACTTAGCTAAAATTAAGGAAGCATCTAAGAAGTTCTCTCGTATCTATTCTACAGAATTAGACGACGAAAGAAGAGAGGTAAGAGGCTATACTTTCCCTTTCACTTTGTATGCTGCAAAAGAAGTACAAGAGTTCTTATTTGATTGTGGTTTTGGAGAATATGCAATGGGCGGTTTTGGAATGATTGATATTGCAAATACAAACCCAATTGGTAGAGCAGAACCTTATCCAATTATTTAAGGGTTGATAGAAAATTTCTTATAACCAATCAATTCATCAATATTTGATAAATTAGTATAGTAAATAAATATTTCGTAGCCATTTTCAGTTTGGAAATGGCTACCTTCTATTTGAGTATAATCTATTTTATTTTTTCTTTTTATTACATACTGATAGTTGTAATATCCTTGCTTGAGCAGAGGAGCACAAAAGTACATTTTTCGTTGTGCATCATACTCCATCTTAAATTCTTTCTTTAGTTTCCAGTCGCTCAATGCTCCATAAACATATATGTCTTTAGTTAATTTATTTTGACGAAGAAAGAAAAATGTTTGTAAGTAATCACTGTTGATATCTCCATCTCCCAGTTCATAATGATCCACTAAATATTGTCCATTTACATCATTAAAAGTTAAGTATTGATGATGTCTTGTAGAATCTTCAACTAAGAAAATAGCAGTATAATCACTCGAATCAGCAATGTGATTAATATGAAATCCTTTAAAACGAATACTTCTAGAATCAAATACTCTGAATTCATTCCCTGCTTCAAAGCTATTTTCAAGTGTGAAGAGTTTGTATGTTAATCGTTGATTTTGAAAATAAGTAGGTCTTTCAAATATTTTGACACTTTGCCATTGTGCATTTCTGCGTACTGTTGTATAGATTCGTTCTGTAGGATTTAAAATATTATTGGGTAGATTTGCCGTAAAACTGAACTGTTGTAGTCTAGTATTACTTTGTGGGCTATGAGGTATTCCTATCATACTAATATCTTGAAAAACCATAAAACGTCTTGTTAGGACGATTTTTTCGTCTTCATCATAGACAGCTAATAAAAAATTCCCAGTATTCTTTACTTTAGGAATTTCAGTATAATAATGAGTATATCCAATCTGTGTGTTGAATGAGGGTTGAATATCAAGAATATTAAACTCATTATATTCTTCCAAATAATCACTTTCCAATAGAAAAGATAAATTTGTCCATTTCTTATTATATGCGAATATTTTGAATGTATATGATTTATTTTCCTCACTAATTTCATCAAACTCAAGTATCAAAAGATTTTCCTTTCCCAATTCTAAAACGGGAGCTTGTACTACATCTTGAGGGTTCAAGCTAGGAGATGTTTGATAAAACTGAACACTTCGAAAATCATCATTGTAGACACTATCTATTGGTACAATGTCTTGACTAAAGATGTGTTGAGTTAATAATAAGAGTAGAAAGGAAAGTAATATACGCATAGTGATTAGTTGAATGATTCGATTTTTTCTTCAATCTCTTCAATTTCAATGGCTAAGTTTTCCCAAGTTTCACTAATTGTACCAAGTTCAACATTGATGTTATCAAACTCTTGTGATGTCTCTTGTAGCTTTATAGTATCTTCATAAACGGAAGGTTTTGCTAATTCTTGTTCAGTATTGATTTTTTTCTCTTCTAGTTTTTCAATTTTACTTTCAATTTTTTCAAGCTCTTTTTGACACTTTTTTAATTCTTTGTGTAAAGCTTTCAATTCTTCATTTCCTCCAAAGTGATAGCTCTTTTTTTCCTTTTTTACCTTTGATTCTTGTAGTTGGATGGTTTTCGTTTCTTCAGCATCTTTCTTTTGTTTCCATGCTACAAACTCACTATATGTTCCTGGGTATTCTTTGATTTGATAATCTTCGATATACCATACTTTATTTGCAATGTTTTGGATAAAATGACGATTGTGAGACACCACTACAAAAGAACCTTCATATTGCTCTAATGCCTGAATTAGCATATTTACAGAACGCATATCCAAGTGATTGGTAGGCTCATCCAGTAGTAGAAAGTTAGAAGAAGTAATTAATGTTTTTGCCAAAGCAACACGTGATTTCTCTCCTCCAGAAAGGACTTTAATATTTTTGAAAACATCATCACCAGTGAAAAGAAAACTACCTAATATAGAGCGTAATTCAAGCTCTGTACGTTGGCTTCCTGCTTGTAGAAGTTCTCCCAAAACAGTATTTGTTAATGTTAATGCCTCCAATTGATGTTGTGCAAAGAAAGTGCTTTCTACATTATGTCCTTCTTCTCTCATGCCTCCAATTTCTTCTTCTCCTTTGATAATACGAAGCAGTGTAGACTTTCCTTTTCCGTTGGCTCCAATCAAAGCAATTTTATCTCCACGTAATATAGAAGCATTTGTTTTTTCAAATATTTTTCGATCACCATAAGCTTTGGAGAGTTCTTTAAGATCTAGTACTACTTTTCCAGAAGGTCTTCCAAAATTAAAGTTAAACTGAATACTTGCATTATCTTCTTGTATTTCATCTACACGATCCAATCGATCTAGTGCTTTTACACGAGACTGAACTTGTTTTGCTTTGGTTGCTTTTGCTTTGAATCGAGTAATAAATTCCTCAGTTTCCTTAATCTTCTTTTGTTGGTTTTCAAAAGCATTTTGTTGTAATTCGTTACGCATTTCTTTCTCTTTGAGATAGAAATCATAATCACCAGAATAAGTATGTATTTGGTTGAATGAAACTTCAGCAATAGATTTTACTGTGTTATTTAGGAAATCTTGATCATGAGAAACAATAATTACTGCTCCCTCATAAGATTTTACATAGTTCTCAAACCATTCGATAGAAGGGAGGTCTAAGTGGTTTGTAGGCTCATCTAATAATAACAAAGCAGGTTTTGCAAGTAATATTTTAGCCAACATTACACGCATTCTCCAACCTCCAGAAAATTGTTCCAAAGGTAGTTGTAGCTCATTTGACTTAAATCCCAATCCTTCTAAAATTTCTTCTGCTTTTGATTGTAAAGTGTAGCCATCTAATGTTTCAAATTCTTCTTGAAGTCTACTTAGTTGATTCACTAATTTTTCAGAATAATCAGTTTCTAATTGTTTCAAGATTTCATCAATTCTTGCTTGCACAGCATTTGCCTTTTCAAAAGCTTCCATAGCCACAGACAAGATACTTTTGTCTGATTGGTAAGACAATAAATCTTGATTCAAGAAACCAATGCTACAATCTTTACTTTTAGAAATAGTACCTTCATCTGGAGCATATTCTCCTACAATAAGTCTTAGTAGAGTAGATTTACCAGCACCATTTGCACCAATAAGACCTATTTTATCTTTGGGTTTAATATGTAGTGAAATATTTTCATAAAGAGCTCTACTTCCAAAGTAAAAAGAAAGGTTGTTAAGGGATAACATAATATCAATGATTTCTGAATACAAACAAGACTATAAAAATACAAACTAGTTTTGGGAAATTTGCTCACTTTAATAAATTTCTGTATTTTTAGTGACTATATACTTTAACAATTCAGTTTTATGAAACAATTATTTACGTTAACAATCCTTACTGTATTATTATCAGTAAGTCAGGTTTTTGCCCAATTACCTGTCAATGCTAAGACAAAAAAAGTAACATTTTTGGAAGTAGTAGATGCTACAGGAATGAGTGCACAACAGTTATATGATACTGCTAAGGAATGGGCAAAAGGTAAAGGATTCACTGTATCTGAAGATGTAGCTGGTTCTAAGCTTGTATTTACAGCAAAACATTCATTGACATACAAAGGGAAGAAGAAAGAAGAAGCTGGTGATGTTGCATTCACTTTTTCAATTTTCTTAAAGAAAGATAAGTATCGTATTATTGTAACTGATTTTGTACATGCTGGAACAGGAAAATCTCCAAGCGGAGGTAAGTTAGAGTTGAAAGTTCCTGAGTGTTCTTCTGCAAAAATGAATTCTGCTACTTGGTTAAATATCAAGAAGCAAACAAATGCACAAACAAAAAAGCAAATTGCTGATTTGAAAAGAGTAATTAAAGAGGTTCAAAATGATCCAGCTAACAGTGATGACTGGTAGAAATCATTCTAAAAATTGATATTAAAAAAGAGGATTTGAGTTGATATTCAAATCCTCTTTTTATTGAAGTGATTTAAAGTTATTGCAAAAAAAGCAAAAAAGACTACGAAATTTATGGGTGTCTTAAATCCAATAAAAAGCGTAGTCATGATTCGAATCGAGAGCAAAGTTAATATAGAAAAACATATAATCCCATAT
>JAAEPT010000120.1 GCA_024232295.1 Cytophagales bacterium | reverse complement strand
CTAATTGTTGATCAGAATAGAATATAATTTCTGTTTGAAGCATTTGTTTGTTTATTTTTAATAATTCCTCATAACTAGGTTGTTGAATATCTTTTGGTATTTTAATCAAACGTTCATCATCTTTTTGAAAAGGTGGAGGTGTTTTAGATTCATAGAAAAGTGATATCATATTTTTTGGGCAGCTGTAGATGATTTTTTCAATAAAATAATCCTCTTCATACATTTGTAGCCTTTCATTAATTTGTTCAAGAAAATTGATCGTATTGGCTAATCGTAATCTAGAACCAGCTTTTGACTTACCTTTACTTTTAAGATGTTTTATCTGGCTTTTCCCTTGCTTCTTTCGAACCATATATGTTTTGAATACCTTATGTTCAAGAATATTTTCTTCTTCTACATAGGCCATAGCACAACTTCCAGCTTGTATGATATATATGATATAGTTGGGGATTTCTACTGGAAGGTTTTCAAAGTATTCTTTAATTGGAGTAGATAATCTAGGGTAGGGAAGAGGAAGTCTAATATCAGCGATTTTTTCACCTTCAAATAATATAAGAAACTTGTGCTTTTCTTCTTGTATTTCTATATCAAATCCAGCTTCTAGAAGATGGCTGATGTTATCTGCTATTTTGTGAGTAGGGATGATATGCATAATAAAAAAACCGACCCTATTAAAAGTCGGTTTGTTGTTATTTTTTTTGTAAGACTAGAATTCTATTGATTCAATGGCTTTAATTGGAATAGCTCGACCTCCTTTTAAAGATATGAAGTCACTTCCTAAAGCCCATATAGTGGTGTGGACAGATAAAAGTTCATGCTTAACATTTCTAAACTTAATTTTTACTTTGCCCTTGTAGAGATTTCCTAATCTTACAGCTTTTTGAATGTTAAGCTTTCTTTTGGCTTTCATTAAGTCAGATTTTAAAACATCTGAAGTAGAGAAACTAAATAAGTGTAAGTTCTCTTTTTCAATTATCATTGCATTTTCCATAGTCGTATGTCCTCAAAAGTTTGTTACTCAGTATCTAAACTGAATGTGTTGTAAAAAAGTTTCATTATTTCGAGAAAATATAGGATAAAAAAAAGTTGCAGTAGGTTGCTGCAACTTTAAAAAGTTATATTTTTATGATTGTCTATACATTTTTATATCCCTTTGTATCAATCTCTTCTACAGTATCAATTACTTTTGCTTTCATATTTTCTTTATATTCTGCTAAGTTTTTAGCAACTGTAGTATCGAAGGCACCAATAATCTGAGCAGCTAGAATTCCTGCATTTTTTGCTCCATCTAATGCAACAGTTGCTACTGGAACTCCACCAGGCATTTGCAAAATAGAAAGAACAGAATCCCAGCCATCAATTGAATTACTAGATTTAACTGGAACACCGATTACTGGTAAGGTTGTCATTGAAGCAACCATTCCTGGTAAATGAGCTGCTCCACCAGCACCAGCAATAATTGTTTTTAATCCTCTATCATAAGCAGATTGAGCATATTCAACCATACGTTCTGGAGTACGGTGAGCAGATACAACTGTTAATTCAAATTCAACACCTAATTCTTCCAAAACTTCAGCAGCAGCAGACATTACTCCTAAATCTGACTTACTACCCATAATAATTCCTACTTGTGCTTTGCTCATGATATTACTTTTATTGTTTTCTTAACGAACTCTACTGTTTCTTTAAGTTTGTTTACATCTTTATTTACAATCGTGATATGTCCCATTTTACGATGAGGTTTTGTAAATTTCTTTCCATACAAGAATAAATTTACTCCTTCTTTTGCCAGGACATCATCTAAGCCTTCATAAATAGCCATTCCTGTATGACTATCATCTCCTAATAAATTTACCATGGCAGAAGGTATAGCAATATCAGTTCCACCTAAAGGTAAATTTAAGATGGCTCTTAAATGTTGTTCATATTGAGAAGTATAGTTTGCATTGATCGTTTGATGACCAGAATTGTGTGGTCTTGGTGCTACTTCATTTACCAATACTTCTCCTTCTTTTGTGACAAACATCTCTACGGCTAATAAACCTACAATGCCAAATGCATTAATTACATCTGTCGCAATTTTTTCTGCTTCATCTTGAATCTCTTGTGCAAGAGATGATGGAGCAATTAAATAATCTACTAAATTATATCGAGGGTCAAATACACATTCTACTGTAGGAAATACCTTAACTTCTCCTTTTGCATTACGAGCAGCTACTACCGAAATTTCTCTGTCAAAGTTGATTAGTTTTTCTAGTAAACTTGGAGCTTCAAAGGCTTTGTCCAAATCATCTTCACTTTCTAATCGTTGAACACCTCCACCATCATAACCACCAGTTCCTACTTTATTGAATGCAGGAAGGAAGTCAATATTTTCCTTAATAGCTTCTTTGTTATCAGTTAGTACAAAGTCAGCAGTAGGGATGTTGTTGTCTTTGTAGAATTGCTTTTGAATACGCTTATCCTTGATAATTTTGATGACAGAAGGTTGTGGATATACTGTCAATCCTTCTTTTTCAAGTTGTTCTAATGCTTCAATATTTACATTTTCGATTTCGATAGTTAATAAATCTACTGTTTTTCCGAAGTTATAAACAGTGTCATAATCAGTAATAGAACCTACTTGAAATTCACTGGCAATTGTTTTGCATGGTGCATTTGGATCTGGGTCAATTACAGAAGTGTATACATTAAAATTGGTGTTTGCTTGGATAAGCATACGTCCCAATTGTCCACCTCCTAGTACTCCTAATTTGAAATCTTGGTAAAACTTTTTCATAGAACAAGTGCTATTTTATTATATCGAATGGCAAATTTACACAATAAAAAAGGCAGTTCCTAAAAAGAACTGCCTTTGCAATGTATATGATTTGTTTAACTAAAATTTAGCATATAAAGTTAACATAAAGTTTCTACGAGCTAATGGAATCATTGAGTTTTGTCCCAACAAAGATGGTTGTTTCCATTCTGTATCTAGTAAGTTTCTTACTTGAGCTTCTACTCCAAAGTTATCATTGATAGGAACTAAGATGTTTAAGTCAACTAATGTAAAGCCTTCTAAGATATTGTCTGAATTAGCATTATCATAAGCTCCTTCTGCTACTTGGTATCCCCAGTTGTGACGAACTACAGGTGTAATTGAAACTCTTTTAGGGATTGTGTATGTCATAGAGAAGTTCGTTTTTTGAAGAGGAACATCTACAAAATCTGTACGTACATTTCCTGTAGTATCTACATTGTATGCTTTTGCAATCGCATGGTTTGCCATGAAACGCAAGTTCTTATTTAATGCAAACTGAATATCAATTTCTGCTCCAGAAGCTTCAATACTACCATCAGAGTTTACAAAGATATTTGGTGAAGCAATATCTCCAGTCTTTGTTTCATAACTATATTGTTCTCCATCCAATGGATTACTTGTGATGTTATAAAAACCTGCAATTGCAATACTTAAATTACTTTTTCCATCTCTTAATGGAGTGTTGTAGTTCAATCCTAGTTCCATTGATCTGATCACTTCAGCTCCTACATCAGGAATACCATTTGCTGCATTTGGGTCTAAAGCATTTTCTTTTGTTTCCTCTATGATTGCTGCATTTCCTTGAATTTCTCTAACTCCTGGTGTTCTTAATGCTTGACCATATAATGCTTTAATATTTAATTTGTTTGTTGCTTTCAATACAACTCCTGCTCTTGGAGAGAATTGAGAGTAAGTACCTGCTTCACTAAATCCATTATCAAAACGTCCACCAGCTGTAAGGATTAATCCCTGCATTACATTGAATGTTCTTTGATATTGTAAATAAGCAGAAGCTACATTTACTCTAGCAGAACCAGAATAGTCTGTGTGTGTAAATGAGTGATTTGTACCATTTGTTGTATCTGTTGGGATTAAAATTCCCCACTCATAAGAATCAGGGCCTGCTACTTCTTGTCTTGTGAAGAAGTTTAAACCTCCAATAATCGATGATTTTTCATCAATATCATAAGTTACTTCTCCTAATGCTTCAATATCAGAAGTTTTATAACTGAAAGCTGAGTTAGGTTGAACAGTTGTTCCCCCACTATTGTAAATCGTCCAGAAGTTATTCCAAGTAGCACCAAATAGTCCAACTTCTGTAGAATTGTTGTGTTTGATGTATGAGTTAAGAGAAAGTTTGTCTGTTAATTGTTTCTTATACTTGATATATGAAATTACTTCTTCCCAAGTTTCTTGGTTGTTTGGAGAAATAGGATTTGTTCCCCAGTGTTCTCCAGAATGAGAATTTCTATTCATGTAAATCATACCAATTCCTAAGCCTTTTAACTTAGTGTCGCTTAGTGTGTATGATGCATTTAAAAATGTAGAATTATCATTGTTGAAGTGAAAGCTATTATTGTTTAAACCTAAACTATCACCAGAAAACCCCTTCTTAAAGTGGCTAAAGCTAATGTTTGCACTTCCTGTTTCTGTCCTTACAGCAGCATTTGCCATATAACGTTGAGAATTACCAGCATCTCCATATGTTAATTTTCCTTCTGCTAGAGATCCATTCTCTTTTAATTGTTTAGAAGTAATACTCATTACCCCATAAAATGCAGAAGTACCATATAAAGCAGAACCTGGTCCTTTCAAAAATTCAACTCTATCAGCAAAATATAAAGGAACTTGATATTCCACAGGAGCAGAGTTTGCACGAGCATGATTTACAGGGATCCCATCAATTAACAATAAATGTTTGTTAACATTCCAAGAACCTGCTTTTTGTCCCCTAGTTTCAATATTTGTTTCTCCAAAAGCAGAGAAAGAGCTGTAACCAGATGTAATGTTTGACAAATCTTTTAGCGTATAATAACCATATCTTTCAACATCATCGCTAGAATATACTGTTACCATACCTGGTGCATCAGAAATTTTTTCAGCTTTCTTGGAAGCTACCGTAATTTCCATGTTTAGTAGTTCGTCCAATGAAAGCTCAAATACATCCTCTTCATTAATACTTACTACTACTTCTTCTTCGATTTCTCCAACTCCATCCTCTTGGGCAAAAAGAGGAGAGTGTACTGCCATTCCTGTCCCCAGAACAGCAGCGAATAAAAATTTTTTATTAAATCTCATAAAGTGTTTGCTGTTTTTTACTAAATATAAGATTATTTAGTACGTGTTAGTTGATTTTGGTGTAATATTTATTAAGTTTTTTTGTTTTTTTACTGTGAAAGTGAATAAAAGTAATCGTTTTTATTTGTTAACGTGTCATTTTAAGAATTGGTTATGCCAGTATTTTATTATCAATTTATAACTTATACATTACATGCTTGTTACAGTATTTTTTTAGCACCAAAGTGTTTCTATTTAGAAAAATTCTAAAATTTTGTATGTTTAGAAAAGCAAATCAAAATATTGTATTTTTGATAAATTTTAAGAAAAATAAATCTAATGAGTCAAGAGATTAACAAATATAGTAAGACCATCACTTTGGATGAGTCTCAACCTGCTTCTCAAGCCATGCTTTATGCTGTTGGTTTGTCTGAAGAAGATATGAAAAAAGCACAAGTTGGTATTGTGAGTACAGGATGGGAAGGTAATCCTTGTAATATGCACCTAAATGGATTTGCTGATGATGTAAAAGCAAGTGTTAAGGATGCAGGGTTAGTAGGGCTTGTTTTTCATACAATTGGTGTGAGTGATGGTATTTCAAATGGTACTGAAGGGATGAAATATTCTTTGGTATCTCGTGATATTATTGCGGATTCTATTGAGACTGTAGTAAATGCACAATTTTATGATGCAGTAGTTTCTATTGTAGGTTGTGATAAAAACATGCCAGGGGCTATGATGGCTATGGGACGTTTGAATCGTCCAGGTATCTTGGTTTATGGTGGTACAATCCGTGCTGGTAAGTGGAAAGGTGAAGATTTGAATATTGTTTCTGCTTTTGAGGCTTATGGTCAAAAATTACAAGGAACAATTTCTGATGAAGATTATAAAGGAATTATTCAAAACTCCCTTCCTGGTGCTGGAGCTTGTGGTGGTATGTATACTGCTAATACAATGTCTTCTACCATTGAAGCAATGGGAATGAGTTTGCCTTATTCTTCTTCAAATCCTGCTGTAAGTGATGAAAAGAAAGTTGAGTTGATGAAAGTAGGAGATGCTATTCGTAACTTGATGGAGAAAGGAATTCGTCCTCGTGACATTATGACTCGCAAAGCATTTGAAAATGCACTTCGTGTTTTAATGATTTTGGGAGGTTCTACAAATGCTACAATGCACTTAATTGCAATGGCTAGATCTGTAGGTGTTGATTTAACATTAGATGACTTTCAGAAATTTGCTGATGAGACTCCATTCATTGCCAACTTAAAACCTTCTGGAAAATACTTAATGCAAGATTTACATGACATTGGTGGTGTACCTGCTGTAATGAAGTATTTATTAGAAAAAGGATTATTACATGGTGATTGTTTAACAGTAACTGGTCAAACATTAGCTGAAAACTTAGCAGATGTTCCTGGTTTATCAGAAGGACAAGATGTTATTTATCCTATTGAAAAACCAATCAAAGAGACTGGTCACTTACAAATCTTATATGGTAACTTAGCTTCTGAAGGTTCTGTTGCTAAAATTACAGGAAAAGAAGGTGAGTTGTTTGAAGGTAAAGCACGTGTTTATGATGACGAATTTGCTGCAATCAAAGGGATTGGTGAAGAAGTACAACCAGGTGAAGTAATCGTTATTCGTTACTCTGGTCCTAAAGGTGCTCCAGGTATGCCTGAGATGTTAAAGCCAACTTCTGCAGTAATGGGTGCTGGTCTTGGAAAAGATGTAGCCTTAATTACTGATGGACGTTTCTCTGGTGGTTCTCATGGTTTTGTAGTAGGACACATTACTCCAGAAGCTTCTGAAGGTGGATTAATTGGAATCGTAGAAAATGGCGATCCAATTCGTATTGATGCTGTAAATAATACAATTGACTTATTAATTCCTGAGGAGGAAATTTCTCAAAGAAAAGCAAACTGGGTAAAACGTCCTTATAATGCTACAAGTGGTGTATTGAAGAAATATATTTCTACAGTAAAATCAGCATCTTTGGGTGCTGTAACTGATGAGATTGATCTATAAAAGATAGTAGATAATTATTTTAAGAGGTGGCTATATTTGGTCACCTCTTTTTTTTTGTGTACATTTTTTGAATGTTTGGAAGAAAAAGAATACAAGAATTAGAGGAGCGTATTAAAGCACAAGAGAGAGCTTTGAAACACAAAAATGAATACATTTCTATACAGGAAAATTACATTTCTAGGGTTGTTGATAAAGCAAATGAAATGCATAACTTTCTTGAAAATAGTGATTTACAGGACTTCTTTCCAAATAGCTCTGTTTTTAACCAACCCAAAGAAGCTTTAAGTTCTTGTGCCTGTATTTGCTTTACGTTATCTCAAAATCGAAAATTATTATTGGTGATTGACTGCGGTGATGGTGATGCTGCAAGTTTTTTTTCTCAAACATATTATTTAACTATTTTTCAAGAAAGAGCTCGATATTTTTGGCAAGACTTAGAGAGTACTCTTGTTTTAAAAGATATTGAATCATTGTTGATGGATGAAACAGGTTTAGGAGCATTTATCATTGATGAAGGTGAAAATATTCAATTTTTTGTCAGTAATATATCTTTGGTGATAACTGATAAAAATCATCATTTTTTCTGCCAAAAGTCACATGGAGAATTTGGGAAAATACAATTTTTTGTCTTAAATAATGGAGTGCTTCAACAGGAGCATCATGAAGAAAAAGAGCAAAAATATTCATGTAAGGATTTCTTAGAATTTTTACAAAAAAATAAATTGTGTAATTCTTCTCAAATTGCAGAATTGTGGGAAGATGAATTGGATAATTGGATGGGTTGTTGTGGAGAACAAAATAGAGATATCTTCTTATTGAGCATAGACTTTGAAAACTAAAAAAATACTACTTAAAAAGTGTATCCTAATATAATTCCAAGTATTTTTATCTCTCGTGATAAATCGAATGGGTATGAACTTAACTTTTTTAGGTGCTACAAGGCAGGTAACGGGTAGTATGTTTCTTTTGGAATTTACAACAGGTTACAAAGTCTTGGTTGATTGTGGTATTGATTTCGATAAGAAAAATACCAAAACAACACTTTTCCCTTTCTCTCCCAAAGAGATTGATGCTGTTGTATTAACTCATGCTCATTTAGATCACACAGGTAACATTCCTAATTTGGTGAAAGAAGGCTTTGAAGGTAGAATTTATTGTACTTATGCTACTTATGAATTGACAAGTCTTTTATTGTCTGATTGTGCTAAGCTGAATGTGAGAGCTTTACAAAATATTTCTCCTAAGGAGAGAGAAAATGTTAGTAATCATTTTTATTTACCTAAACATGTACAAGACTCATTGGAGTTGTTTGTGACTACAGACTTTCATCGTGAATTACATCTGATAGACGAAATTTCAATTACTTTCAAAGAGGCTGGTCATTTATTGGGAGCAGGAAGTGTAGTTGTTTCTTACCAAGAAAATGAGGAAAGAAAATCAATTTTGTTTTCTGGAGATATTGGTCGAAAAAATTACCCATTATTAGTGAACCCTACTGATGTTCCTAAAGTAGATTATGTTGTTTGTGAAACAACTTATGGGAACAGAAAACATAGAGAGTCAAAAAGTCCTTCAGAAGTTCTTCATAAAGTTATTCAAGAGACTTGTGTTGAACGTTCTGGTCGTTTGATAATTCCTGCTTTTAGTGTGGGAAGAACTCAAGCATTACTTTTTGAACTAAATAAATTATATGTAGAAAAGAATTTGCCACCTATTAAAGTATTTGCAGATAGTCCTTTGGCACTTAAAAGCACACAGGTATATCGTAAGTATGTAAGAGAACTAAATGAGGAGGCAAATTATTTTTATGACAAACATCATTCTCTTTTTGATTTTGATAACTTACTTTATGTCAATGATATGAAGGAGAGTGAACAAGTATCAAACTATCATGAACCTTGTATTATTATTTCCTCTTCAGGAATGGTTGAAGGAGGAAGAATAGAACATCATGTTGTAAATAATATTGAAAACCAATATGCAACTATTTTGATGATTGGTTATTGTGCAGAAGGGACTTTTGGTTATGATTTATTGCAAAAGCCAGAGTTTTTGAAAAGTGGTGGAGAAAATTACCGTGTAATGGCAAGTATTCAATCAACAGATGTATTTAGTGGACATGGTGATGTAGATGATTTGTTTGAGTTTATTCAACAACAAGATAAGGATACAAAAGTCTTTTTGGTACATGGAGAAGAAGAATCAATGTATGACTTTCAATATAAATTAAAAAGTGAAGGTTATGATGATGTGAATATTCCATTTTATAAGCAAAAATTTAAGTTATGAGTCGAAAAATAGAAGTCATTGCTTCGGATGATGGTTCATCTACGATTTTTTTGCCAAATATGAATGAAACTTATCATTCTACTCATGGTGCTTTGCAAGAATCCGAACACGTTTTTATCAAGAAAGGATTATCATATCTTGCAGAAAAACAGGAAGAAATTACAATTTTAGAAATAGGGTTTGGGACAGGTCTAAATGCTTTATTGACACAGATTTTTGCCAATCAAAACCAAAATATTAAAATTCATTATCATACATTAGAGCCTTTTCCTTTAGACTTGGAGGTTATTCAACAATTGAATTATGTTGAATGCTTGAAGGGTAGCAAAGAATTAAAAAATGAATTTGAAACATTACATCAAATTTCTTGGAATGAATGCCACCAATTAAATCCAAACTTTATTTTTACAAAGTATCATACAAAATTGGAAGATTTTGACACTTTGCTAAATGAGGTGGATTTGGTTTATTTTGATGCATTTGCCCCTAGTCGACAAGCAGATATGTGGACAATCGAACAATTGGAAAGGGTAGCAAAGGCAATGAAAAGTCAAGGGATTTTAGTAACTTATTGTGCCAATGGACAATTTAAGCGAAACTTAAAGGCTTTGGACTTTGAACTAGAAATGCTAGATGGTCCTCCTGGAAAAAGAGAAATGACACGTGGAATTAAATCTTAATTATTAATAAAAATTATCAGATGAAACGCATTATACTAATTGCAAGTTTTTTATTGGGAGCTTTTTATGCTCATGCAGGTTTAAATTTAGGAAGTATTCGTAATATGAATACTGGTTCTGCTATTACAACTGATTATAGTGGTACATTGAATGTAGGTCTAGGTACTGGATATAATGGTTATGATGGTATTCCTATTTTGGCTCATTATGAAGCACTGGAGGCTGCAAATAGTCTTACTTTAGGATTGTTTTTAGGATTTGGAACAAGTTCTTATGATTTTACTTATACAGTAGAGGAAAATGGAGAAACAGTACTGAAAGAAGATTCATATCGTAGAAGCTATATTCCTGTAGGAATTAAAGGAGTTTATTATATTGATGATTTATTAGGTTTAATTGATGAGTTAGATATTTATGGTGGTGTCTCTATTGGTTTCACTTATTGGAGTTACACATCTTCTAATGATCAGTTTGATGAAGATAACTTCAATTCTGGAACATCTCCTTTGTTTTGGACATTCCATATTGGTATTGAGTACCATGTGAATGATAAGGTAGGAGTTTTCTTAGATGCCTCTACAGGAATGTCTTCACTAGGAGTTAGTTTCAAGGTAAAATAAAAAGAATTATATTTTTTGAAATAATAGAAAGCTTACTGTTACTCAGTAGGCTTTTTTTGTATTTTTCGAATTCAAAATCAGAAGAAATGAGCATTCTAAAAAAAATTGAAATCAAGGGACTTTGGGGTACAACTGATATTGAATGGGAGTTAGACCCACATGTCAATATTTTAGGTGGTATTAATGGTAGTGGTAAGAGTACTTTATTGAATATTGTAGCAAGTATTATTTATGATATTAATTTTATACCTCCATTTTTTGAAGATGCTTATTTGTATGAAGAAAAAAAACATATTTGGGCAAAAACATTAAAAGGTAATTTACGACAAATTCAACAGCAATTATTTGCAATGGGAGATGACAAAGCTGCGGAAGAGGTTTTTGAAAATATAAGGAAAGATCACTATATATATAATGGTATTCCTTTTGAACAAGTTGTTGACTTATTATTAGTCACAGAAATTAAAGATGGTAAAAATCAACCAGTCATCCCTCAGCATCTTAAAAAAGTTTATTCAACAGAAAGAATATCAACATTTGAAACACCTTTAGTCGACCTTCAAGCTGCACAAAAATATCTTAGTAATACATTTATTAAAACAAACTTAGATTTTGAATTAACAAAGCTTGAAGAAAAATATGTAAACTATCGTCTTAATTTGGGACAAAGAATTCAATCTGTATTAGATGAAAACTTGGAAGAAGTTAACTATAAAGAGCTTCACACAGAAACTTACAGGTTTAAACAAGAATTTGAAAATATTATAAATAATTTATTTTCAGAAACAGATAAAAAAATCAACTATCAAGAAGGTACAAATAAATTACAGTTTATCAAAAATGATAAGATCTTAACTCCTTATCAACTATCTTCTGGTGAAAAACAACTATTGATTATTTTACTTACTGTATTAATCCAAGACAATAAAGCATCTATCATGTTAATGGACGAGCCTGAAGTATCATTACATATTGATTGGCAAAAAAAGTTGATTGGTTACATAAGAGAGTTGAACCTAAATGCTCAATTAATTATGGTGACCCATTCACCTGGTTTAATTATGGAAAAATGGATAGATCACGTAACTGAAATTAGTGAAATTTCTAAACCAATGAAGAGTGAGTAGTTTAATAGAAAACACTAATAATGATTTTATTAGAAGTACTCAAGTTTTTCGTAGAGAACGAGAAATTACTGTTTGGGTGGAAAATGAAGAAGATGTTCCTTTTTGGTTTTCATTTTTTAATGGGTTAATTCCTAATACTAGGTTTAATATTACTGCTCCAAGTACGGGAGAAAGAGGTAAACAGAGTT
>JAAEPT010000119.1 GCA_024232295.1 Cytophagales bacterium | reverse complement strand
CGTGTCAGTCTTTAGGAAAGGATTACAAGAGATCAATCAAGTTTGCCATTCTCTTGAAAATTTCATTCAATATATTATCCAAAATTTGAACAACAAAAAATATTATAGACATCATCAAAACCCTTTTGTCCAGTAGTATGGAAAATACCCATTATCTTCTTCAAGTTTGTAATATCCTTTTCCTAATGATATGCTATCATTTGTAACAACATTGACAACACACCTTTCATCATCTCCTTTTAAAGCTACATAATTCCCATATTGACTTACTTTATCTTGATAACTGACAGATATATCCGTTTTTACTATTCTAGCCTTTCTTACAGTTTTTCCTGTGGTATCAATAAACCCCCACGCATAACCTTTACGATACAAAGCATAACCTTTGTTAAACTCTAAGACTTCATCAGCTGCAAGTCTTTGTTGTGCTACTACCCAAGAACAAGACAAGAGCAATAAACTTAAAATAAAAGATTTCATAGTATATTTTTTAGTAAGAATCCAAAAGTAAATAAAATATATGTACAAAAAAACAGTCACTAAAAATAGCGACTGTTTTTTTATTAAAATTCAATGATTTATGTTTTACAATATCTTCTGAATATGCGATAATTTATGAGATTGATATTCTTCCTCTCCATTCCAAATCCCTTCGTGAGTAAGAGGATCAATTCTTACTTTTCCATGAGCATGAATAATTTGTCCTTTTTCTAAGATAATCCCAACATGTATAATGCGTCCCTTCTCATTTTCAAAAAAAGCTAAATCACCTGTTGTATGTTCTTTGAAATCAATTTGTATCCCTTGCTCTGCTTGTTGATAAGCATCTCTTTTGAGAGAATATCCCAACATCTTGAATACTTGTTGAGCAAAACCAGAACAATCAATTCCAAAGTTGGTTTTTCCTCCCCATAAATAAGGAACATTCCAATACTTCAGGGCTAAATCTCTTACTGTGTATTTTTCTGACTGAGAATGTTTTCCTTTATAATTATTCAACTCAAAAAAAGGAATTTGACTTCCCATTACCACCGTTTGCCCATGTAGTGAGCTTACTGTTTCGGTCACATAATGAGCTGGTTGTTTCTGATATTGTTCATATACCAATTCTTCAATGGGTGTATGTAGTTTTCTATCAATCCAACCTTCATAAGCATCAAAACTAATTCTGATTTTCATCCAATCTTCGTGCTCTTCGATTACTTCATAAGTATCTCCAAAAAGCAATTGTGTACATAACTCTTCTGCATTTTTGGGAGTGGTACGTACTGGGATAATATTGTATAGTGTAAGTCCAAACATCTTAGCCTTTCATTTCTCGTTTCATTGCCTTTTCCTTCAAATCATGACGCTTATCAAAAAGTTTTTTACCTTTTGCCAAAGCAACTTCCATCTTGGCAAAACCTCTTTCCGTGATAAACATTCTGGTAGGAACAATTGTCAATCCTTGGTCTTTTAACTTTAGATGTAACTTTTTGAGTTCTTTCTTTTGCAACAAAAGTTTTCGCTCACGCAAAGGCTCATGATTATTATAAGTTCCTTCATCATAAACACTAATGTGAAGTCCTCTCACCACCAATTCTGTTTCTGAAACAAAAATACAGTGAGCATCATTAAAACTTACTTTTGATTGGCGTATTGATTTGATTTCTGTTCCTTTTAAGACCATTCCTGCTACGAACTTTTCTAAAAACTCATAGTGAAATGATGCCTTTCTATTCTTTATATGAATATTCTTTTGAATGTCTTTTTTCTTTGCACTCATCTTTTTTCTTAAATCTTGAGGCGAGGGTTTGGAGAAACTTCTTGTCCTACAAACTCCCCTTCCAAATATTTGTAATACCCTGCAACTGCAATCATCCCTGCATTATCTGTACAATATTGGAAAGCAGGAATAAAGACATCCCAATCCAAACTTGTAGATAATTCTTGTAGACGATTTCTCAATCCAGAGTTTGCAGAAACTCCTCCAGCAATGGCAACTCTTGTCACTCCTGTTTGTTCTACTGCTTTTTTGAGTTGTTTCATCAAAATCTCAATCAATGTATGTTGTACGCTCGCACAAATATCATGTAAATTTTCTTCAATGAAGTTCTCATTTTCTTTCAATTGTTTTTTGAGAAAATAAAGAATTGATGTTTTCACACCACTAAATGAAAAATTTAATTCTTTCGATTTTACTTCTCCAAACTGAAATGCCTTTGGATTTCCTTCTTTTGCATATTTATCAATCAAAGGACCACCTGGATATGGCAAACCTAATAATTTAGCCGTTTTATCAAACGCTTCTCCCACCGCATCATCAATGGTTTCTCCCAATACTTGCATTTTCAAGTGACTTTCTACCAAAACCAATTGAGTATGTCCTCCACTTACGGTAAGACATAAGAAGGGAAATTTTGGTTTTGGGTCTTCTGCAAAATGAGCTAAAATATGAGCTTCCATATGATTCACCTCTACCAAAGGAATATCCATTCCTAAAGCAAAAGATTTTGCAAACGAAGTTCCTATCAACAAAGAACCTAATAAACCCGGCCCTCTCGTAAAAGCTACTGCATTCACTTCATTTTTTTGTACCTTTGCTTGAGCAAGTGCTTGATGAACAACTGGAATAATATTTTGTTGGTGAGCTCGTGAAGCCAATTCTGGAATCACTCCCCCATATTTTTGGTGTACTTCTTGAGTAGACACAATATTAGATAAAACATTACCGTCTTGAATTATAGACGCACTTGTATCATCACAAGAAGATTCTATCGCAAGAATTGTTATCGACATGGTTTTTGTGGAATAAGAAAGTAGATAAAATGAGGAATTTCCTTTTTTAGCTACGTTATTTGCAATAATTTGGCTTATTAAATCGTAAAGTTATCAAAAAACGAGTATCAAAAATAATTTTCAAGATTATTGGCAGTATTTTTTTACTGATTTTTTTGCTTGTGGGAGCTTTACACATTCCGTATATCCAAACGAAACTTACTCAAAAAGCAACAAAGATTCTTTCTAAGAAGCTTCATCACCCTGTTACAATTGAAGGAGTTGACATTAGTTGGTTGGATACTGCTATTTTAGACAAAGTTTGTGTCCAAAACGAAAAAAAAGATACACTACTTTATATTCAAGAAACTTATATTGATTTCCAACTACTCTCACTCCTATCCTCTCAGACAGTCATTGAGAATGTTTTTTTGGTAAATCCTACTATATATGTTCAACACGAAAAAGAACATGATAAGCTGAATATTAATTATTTAAAGGATTTGATTATTCAGGCATTTTCTCAAGAACATGCTGATTTACAAAAGGAAGAAAAAACGGATTTTAGAATTTTATCAACTACCATTCATGAGGGTGCTTTTGAGTACTTTCACCCCACCAAAGATTCTATTTATCATATCAATGCAAAAAAGAACTTTAACCATCACCATTTTGATGTAGACCATATCTTTACCAAACTAGATAATTTCTATTTGGCAAATGATACTTTGGCTTTCAATATCATTCACCTTTCTGTGCATGAGAAAAATCATGATTTCATGATCAAAGACTTCAATACTCACTTTTTGTATTGTAATAAGGCTTTGGTTTTTGATTCTCTAGATGCCTATATCGAAAATAGTTACTTGGGAAATAAGGTTCAATTCAAATACAATGCTCCAAGTAATTTTGGGCATTTTATGGATAGTATTCGCTTAGATATTGAGTTTGCAAATACAGCAATTGCCTCTGAAGATTTGGGTTATTTTGTTCCTTCATTGGAGCACTTAAAAGATCGTTGGACACTCTCTGGAAAAGTGAAAGGTAAAGTCTCAAATCTAAAAATGAGAGATTTACTTCTACAATTTGGTCAACAAAGTAAAATTAATGGAGACTTGACCCTAATCGGTTTACCTAACTTTAAGGAAACCTTTATGCAAATTGCTGTGGAAAATTCTTGTTTGACTCCTCAAGATATTGAGCAATATGTATCTGAAGAACAATACAATATTGCGAAGGTATTTGGAAGGACTAACTTTTCTACCAAACTGACAGGTTTTTCCACAAACTTTGTAACAGATGGGCAATTCTATACAGAAATAGGAGAAATTGATACTGACCTTAACTTTAACATCTCTGACAATCCTGATGAATCAACCTATAATGGTCGACTAAAGACATTAAACTTTCATCTGGGAGAATTTCTACACTATGACAAACTTGGAGAACTTGATATGCAGGGTAGTATCAAAGGACAAGGTTTTAAGATTGAAACAGCAAAAATAAACCTTGATGCTACTATTGACAGAGTAGGTTTCAATGAATATGACTATCAAAACATTTATACTGATTCTGCTTATTTTGATAATAATTCGTTCAGTGGAGAACTTTATATCAAAGATCCCAACCTAGATGCTCATATTGATGGAAACTTTTCATTGGATGGAAATAATAGTGTATTCAACATTAATACAGAAGTTCAAACAGCAAATTTGTTGGATTTAAAATTGAGTAAAGAAGATATTCGATTCAAAATCAACTCTTCAACACTTGTATTTAGTGGACTAGATGTAGATAGTATTCAGGGAAAAGGCTTTTTGGAAGGAACAAAAGTCTTCTACAATGAGGATTCTCTAGAACTCGGCTTCTTCATCATCAGCACCAAACTAACAGAAAACAATGGGAAAGAAATGTCGATCTCATCTGAGTATTTGAAGGCAGAAGTAGAAGGTAATTTTGTATTTAAAGATACTTATGAAGAACTATTGAATACCTTTCATGAATACTCTTCTCCTCTTATGGAGCGTAAAAAAGACTTCATTTCGTCCAAAGTACATGATGAAAACCATCAAATTTTTTACAGCTTCGATTTATATGATATCAACCCTCTTATTAGGTTGAGTAAAAAAGATATCTATGTTTCAAGAGGAAGTAAAGTTTTTGGACAATTTACATATGGTAATGAGCACAATCTACAAGTGCAAGCTCTTGTTGATTCTTTTGCATTCAATGAATTTTCGGGTAAGCAAAATGTAATATTTCTTGATTCTCATAAGTCATCACAAGATACTACGCTTGAAGCGAATATGAATGTAATCAATGATGTGTTTTATGTAAGTGAAAAACCACAAGCAGAAAACCTAAACCTTGAAACTTTGTGGAAAGATGATAAAATTCTTTTCTCTTCTCAAGTAGATCATTATCAGAAAAATAATGGAGCAAATATCGTAGGAGAATTAGGTTTGTATAATGATAAAATAACACTACATCTTTCTGAATCTGAGATCAAGATTGATACAATTCACTGGAACTTTTTCCCTAATAACAATATCGTATTTTATAAGGACAGTGTCGTCTTCAAGGACTTCTTCATGGGGCATGAAGATCAATCTTTTGGCTTGGTAGGAAGTACAGGAAAGGACTCTACTCATCAATTAGACTTTTCAATAGAAAACCTTTCACTACAACAATTGAAGCCTGTTACTGGAGCAGATCTAGAAGGTACTTTGAATGCAACTGTCAACTTAAATCGTTTAGAGAATAGTGATTCTTTGGAAGGAACAATTAATGTTTATGATTTTGCAACACAAGGAATTAATGTAGGAAATATTGAGGGTACTTGGAACTGGGATGATAGCCTAAAACATGTTTATTCTAGCACTAAAATTAGAAGGAATAATAAATTAGTCTTTTCACTAAAGGGACATTATGATACTAAAGATAGTATCAATGGATTGCACTATACTTCCAAATTTGAAAGAATGCCTTTGGATATTTTTGAAGAAGTGTTGACAGGACAAATTAGTGAAACAAAAGGAAATATTGATGGAAAAATCTACATCTCAGGGAATTTAGAAAATCCTTACTTCAGTGGGAAACCAATGCTTCATAGCAAAAGCCTTACAGTAGATTATTTACAAACAAACTATCGTTTCAACTCTCCCCTAGTATTCAAAGGAGATAGTATTTTATTTCCTAGTTTTACTCTTTATGATACCAAAGAACAAACCAAGGTACAAGTATCTGGAGGTATCAAACATAAACTATTTACAAACTTTGAGAGTGACTTACACCTACACCTCAACAAATCGTTGGTATTAGATACCAAACCAGATGATAATCAACTCTTCTATGGAAAAGTCTTCGCAACAGGAGATATTGATCTTACAGGACCATTTGATAACTTAAGCATTTCATCCAAAGAATTAAAAACAGAAAAAGGAAGTGAATTATTCATCCCATTAAATAGTGAAGAAACAATCTCTACTAAGGAATATATTTCTTTTGTGAATAGAGCCAATACTAGTTCCACCACATCTACTACACCCGTAAATCAAGAAGTTGACATTGACTTAAAAGGGTTACTAGTAGACTTTAACTTATTCATTACACCAGAAACTTATTTTGAAATCATCTTTGATGAACAAGCTGGGGAGAAAATAAAAGCAAATGGTGAGGGTAATATTCAATTGGTTGTAGATACTCGTGGAGACTTTAAGATGTCTGGTATTTACAAAATCAACAAGGGAAGTTATAACTTCACATTGGCTAACTTCATCAACAAACGATTTGATATCTCATCAGATAGTAAAATTACATGGAATGGTAGTCCTTATGATGGTACACTGGATATTCAAGCAAAGTATGAACAAAATGCTTCTTTGATTCCATTATTAACAAATGTTGATTCTACTTTTTTACAAAATAACATCGCTGTTCGTAAGCCTGTAAGAACTTCTGTATTACTGAACTTGGATGGTTCATTATTATCTCCTCAAATTGGCTTTGGAATTGAAATCCCCAATTATCCAAGGTATTTTGAAGTAGAACAAGCTGTTCAAAATTTATTTTCAACGATTAACTTTAATGAGCAAGAGCTTAATAAGCAAGTATTCAGCTTGATTGTATTAAAACAATTCTCTGCCTTGGACGAATTTAGCTTAGATCTCAGTTCCAGCTCTGCCAGTACAGTAAGTGAGCTTTTATCCAACCAATTTAGTTCTTGGGTCTCTCAGTTTGATGAAAACCTCCAAGTAGATATTGACCTAACTGGATTTGATGAAGAAGCCAATAATACCTTTAGGGTGCGACTCAGTTATGATATTCTAGATGGTAAAATACGAATCACCAGAGATGGAGATATCAACAACATTGATGATGAAAATCAATTAGCAAATATCTTTGGAGAATGGACAATTGAATATCTTATTACTGATGATGGAAAAATCAAAATGAGAGCATATAATCGTATGCAAAACAACCTCGTAACAAGTGGAACCAATAATACCAGTATGATCTTTGGAGCAGGTATCACACATACAGCTGACTTTGATAATCTGGGAGAGTTATTTAGGAGAAACAAGAATAAGCAAGAAGTTGATAATTTATCGTTCTTAGGTGATACAATCACAACACTTCCTAATGATACTAATCATATCATTTTACCAGATACTGTAAACTTTCCTATAGATACCAATAAAGTTATCCAACCAGTAGATAGTACTCAATTGCCAAAACAATGAAAAAAATAGTTTTATTATCTGTTTTTCTCCTCTTCTACTCACTCACTTGGGCACAAGAAGACACCACCAATCATGTAAATCAAAAACGTGTTAACACAATTCTGATTACAGGAGGAGTTTCTTATGCTGCTACTCTAGTTGGTCTCAATGAACTTTGGTACAAAAACCAAGAACAAAGCGGATTTCACTTTTTTAATGATAATCAAGAATGGCAGCAAATAGACAAAGTAGGACATTTTTATACCGCTTATCACATTAGTAGGTTTGGGGTGGATGCCTTTCTTTGGGCAGGAATGCCTCGAAAAAAAGCGTATTGGTATGGAGGACTGGCAGGTTTTATTTTTCAAACACCTATTGAGATTTTAGATGGGTTTTCTCCTACTTATGGAGCCTCTTATGGGGATTTAATAGCTAATACAGCAGGTTCTGCAATGGTTGTGGGACAATACTTCGCTTGGGATGAAATTAGAATACAACCTAAATTTTCTTTTCATAGAACAGAGTTTGCCCCTATGCGACCAAATGTATTGGGAAATACTTATCTCACCGAATTACTGAAAGACTATAATGGTCAAACTTATTGGTTATCGATTGATATTTATGCTTTTACCAAAGATTATTTTAAATTTCCAAAATGGTTAAACTTGGCTGTAGGTTATGGAGCAGAGGGTATGATTTATTCAAGTAAAGAGAATAATCAAAATATTGGGTTGAATCCCTACAGACAATACTATCTTAGTCTTGATATTGATACTAAACGTATTAAAACAAGATACAAAGGACTCAGGGTTCTTTTGAACATTGTTGACTGTGTTCATCTGCCTTTGCCAACCATTGAGTTTAGTAATCAAGGCACAAAGTTTCATCCACTCTATTTCTAACAAACACAATTCAAAACACAATTATTATGAACATAGGAGACAAAGTAAGAGCAATACATGGAGTTGAAGAAGGAATTATCACTTCAATTGTAGATGATAAAATTGTAGAAATTGAGACAGCTGATGGCTTTTCGATGCCTTTTGTCAAAAGTGAATTGGTAGTGGTAGCCTCTGACGAAAATAGTTATTTCAACAAAGAAGAGGATGAGAGTGCACTAAAAGTACAGAAAAGTGGAAAGAAGAATATTCCTAATTCTCCTACTGGAAATCTGATTAAGAATAAAGGAATTTACTTCGCATTTGTTCAAGCAACAAATGATCTCTACCACTTACATCTTATCAATAATACTGAATTAGATATTCTAGCAACTGTAGGAGAAGAAAAAAAGGGACAATACAAAATGGTATTGGTCGAGAAAGTGGGAAGTAAAAAAAGTCAGACAGTAAGTCAATATCAATTATCTGCCTTTGATAGTTGGCCTAAGTTTGATATCAAATTATTGATGGGAAGAGAAAATCGTTCGCACAACTTCCCTCCTATGGCAAAAAGTGTTCGTTTCAAAGCATCTACTTTTCATAAATCAATTGGAACAGCCCCTATTCTAAATCAAAAAGCATTTCTATTTCAAATAGACAAAGAAAAAATCGAAGTCACACCCGAAGAAATGGTAGAAGCCATTGAAAAAAGAAGTGAATCTGTGACAGAAAATACAATTACTCCTACTCGAAATAAACAAAAAGGAAAAGCATTAGAAATTGACTTACACATTGAAAAACTTTCTGATGATGCTGATTTCTTAGCTCCTAATGAATGTTTAGACATCCAAGTTAAACACTTTGAAAAAGCCCTAGACCAAGCCATTAGTGAACAAGCAGATAGCATTACATTTATTCATGGAGTAGGAAATGGAACATTAAGACATGCTATTCACAAGCAAATTAGTGATCACCCAGATGTTGACTTTTTTGAGGATGCTAACAAAGAAAAATTTGGATATGGTGCGACTCGTATCAAATTGAAATAACTCAACAATATTCAGATGAAGAAAACAATTACTACCTTAATTTTCACACTACTATTTAGTTTTTTAAGTTTTTCACAAAACTACCCTACTTGTGGAATTAATATGGATATGCGATTACAAAAATTGCGAATCTATACTCAAAAAACGGGAATGCTTTTAGGTTTACAACAAGGAAAATATAATTTCTTGGAACTAGGTTTAGAGCACCAATGGAAGAAAATCAAAATCAAGAAAACATTCACTTATGCTGTAAAAGGAAATTTAGAATATAATCCTTTTCAAAATGTGTTGGGTTATAAACTAGGAGGATGGACAAGACAAGGACGTATTGCCCTTACTTATGGAACTAATTTCTGCTATTTTACCGATTTTGACAATGAAGATACAGGAATTACTCCTGCCATTGGTCTAAAGTTCTTAGGATTCCACTTTGAGAATGGTTATAACATTATTTTCGGAAAAAAAACAGTTGAAGACTCAAATAGCATTTACATTTCTCTTCGATACTTTTTTACCAATAGAAGAAAAGTAAAAGTGAGGAAATAAAAATTGAAGGCTCTTCAAAAATAGCATTGAAGAGTCTACCACTATTCAAAGACAATACTACTTTTTTAATATTTTTTCTACACTTTCTTCTAATAGACATATCAATTTGATAACCACATAAACACCTACGCTCCTCTAGCTAGTCTTATATAAGTAATTTAATCTTTTTGAAATATTATAGCAATACCTTACCCACTTCCTAAATCACCCTTAACCTTACAAGTTCATCTGTAACTATTCAACACTCCTTTCATCCTCTTAAAACAAAGATATAAAAGATCTTATTTTCAAACATTTTATAACCCAAAAAAAACAGTACAAACAGTTGATAATAAACTATTTATTTGACCTATTTTCAATGCATGAATACTTACATAAAAATAACAAAAAGATATTGTATAAATGATTCCTTTTAAGTTTGTATGTTCTAAAAACATTAAAACTCATGAAATATTTATTTAGTATTCACTTTTTACTAATCTCCTTAATTTCCTTTACTCAACAAATTGAGTGTTGGACAACAAGTATAAATGGAAGTGATTACAATGCTGGTGCTATCTCTAAACTAGATTTAGTGAACAAAGAGCAAGATGTTTTCCCTATAGAAAGTGATGCTGCGAACATAGCAACTCCTCAATATGGTAATTTGATAGAAGCATCAAATGGAAAATTGTATGGCATGACCCATCAAGGCAATGGTCTCTTTGAGTTTAATCCAGCAAATAATCAAAGACGCCCTATTCGAATTATTGGTACTGCAGGAGCTAATATTTTTGGTACTTTGACGGAAGCATCAAATGGGAAATTATATGGTTTAGCTTCTGCAGGAGGTAATGGTCGCAGAGGAACTATTTTCGAGTTTAATCTGGCAAATAACCAAACCATAATCCGATTTGGTTTTAATGGTAATAATGGAGGTGAACCGAAAGGTAACTTAATACAAGCTTCAAATGGAAAATTATATGGAATGACTTCAGCAGGGGGTGCTGGTAACAAAGGAGTGGTTTTTGAATTTAATCTTCAAAACTCAAATTATAGTTATAAAAACCTTTATAACCCCAATTCATCTATTGGTAATACAATTTCTTTGATAAAAGGAACAAATGATAAAATCTATGGAGTGACAACAGGAGATAATATTTCAGCAGGAGGAACTAGAGAAGGTAGTGGTGCAATTTTTGAAATTGATCCAATATCCAAACAAAGAAAAAACTTATACTATTTTAATGGATTACAGATAGAAAATGGTATTAGACCTTATTCTCGCCTAATACAAGGAGCTGAAGGAGTATTTTATGGATCAACTTTCTATGGAGGAGCAAATGGTAATGGAGTTATCTTTAAATATAATATAAATAATAATTCATATACCAAAATTACTGATTTATCAGACAAGATGTTAGATGGAATTATTAGTGATAATACATTATATGCGATAAGTACTTCTGGTGGAGTTAACCAATTAGGCTTTTTATTTAAGTATAACCTTCTTAATAATACATTTACAAAACTTCATGATTTCAGTTCTATAATCAATCCTGAGAGAATTACTTTAGGAATTGATGGGAATATTTATGGTATTTCTAAACGTGGTGGAAACAATGATAGAGGAGTATTATTTAGTTATGATGTAATCAATTCGACATTTAGTATTGTACATAGTTTTGCACTTACACCAAGTTCTGTTATGCAACTATCTGATGGATACATTTATGGAAATGCAAGCGAAGAAGTATTTAAATATGACTTAACAAATAATGTCTACACTCCACTTTACAAATTTCCTAGTGGTGTTTTTCCTGTAGGAGATTTAGTACAAGTATCATCTTCTGAACTTTATGGAAGAACTAATGGAGGTGGAGCATATGCAGCTGGAACTATTTTCAAAATTGATATTTCTGGTAATTCTGGTGCTAGACTTGCTAATTCTAATGCTAGAATCACAAATTCCGTTTTTACATCAGTTATGGATCTTAGTGCAAATACAGGAACAGGAGGATTTGGAGGTTTAATATTAGGAGGTGGAGGTTCTATTCTACCTGTTGTTTACAATTCTTTTGGGGTAGACAAAAATGGAGATGATGTTAAGTTACATTGGTCTACTTCTCAAGAAATTAATTCTGATTATTTTGATATAGAATCTTCAGTTGATGGAGTGAATTGGGACAATGTAGGTAGAGTATCAGGACAAGGAAATACAAATGAATTAACATCATATGAGTTTGTAGACTATGGTATTACTAGCAAGACTTTCTATCGTTTAAAACAAGTTGATATTGATGGACAATTTGAGTACTCAAAAATTAAATCAATTGATATGTCTTCAAATATTTCGGTTAATATTTTACCTACTTTGGTAGATGATATCTTAACTATTGAAAGTAATATTGAAGGAGAATATAAGGTGGAAATATTAAATGGTACATCTTCTGTGCTAACTCAAAATGTAGAAGAGAACAGAAAAGTAATTGATGTTAGTACTCTTACTTCAGGCATTTATTTGATAAGAATATCTACATCTGAAAATCAAATCACAAAAAGATTTGTAAAATTATAATTCATATTTCAACAAACACAAGTAGTGCAAAACACTACTTGTGTTTGTTAATTCCTCAACCTAATATTTTTTAAATAAGCTATTTTTCATTCAGGCACAAAACAATATTACTTTTTACCTGATAGCCTCATACATTTTTACTTGAGCAACGGCTTATTAAATCATCCTTATTCTCTCTTCCTCCTTTGACAAACCTATCAATTTTGCAATCATAGAAGTATTTATTCCTACCTGAAGAATTTCTAAATTATCTACAAAATAGTTGTATAGTCCTTTCCTTTACAAGAGAAGGGAATTCCAAACACTTAATAAAAAATGAATAAATCATCAATCTAACTAAACATAAATCATTGTTAAATAACTACTTATGTAAATCGTACCACAAACTCTATAGTTTTTTCAATAAAACACCACAAAATGTAACCTAAAAGTTACTTTTTGTGATATATTTGTATCATTATTTCACTTTTAAGTCACAAAACTATGGAAAAGAGTTTAGATTATTACGAAAAAAAGCAATATCAAACATGGATTGCTTGGGCATTATTATGGGTTTCTGGTTTCCCTGTCTTCTTAACCGAAATAGATCATTTCGTTTCTCAATCTCTATGGCTTAACATTACCCATAAATTAATTTTGGGGGCTTTGTTAATTATATTATTGATTAATAGTGTAAAAATCTTTCCTTTAATGACCAATAAGAATTTACGAAAACAACTTTTTGATGAATATGCAAAAGAGAATCATTACAAAGTATTGAAAATTAGCTCAATAACAGGTTTTGTTTTGACATATGTGTTTTATTATTTTGAGAGTTTGCATTTTCTCTCTATCAAAAATATTCTTGGGATTATACTGTATTGTATAGGAGTGACTTTATTTGGAGGTCTAATTATCTTAAATCGAAAGTAATGGAATATGAACTAAAAAATTCGATTAAAGTGCAACGTGCAATCAAGAATATTACACAAGGTGATTTGGCTGAAGAGTTAGGTGTTACACGCAAAACAATCAATGCTATTGAAAACAAAAAAATCATACCATCAACATTGATTGCTCTTAAAATGGCTAAGTATTTTGAGGTAAGTGTGGAAGAAATATTCTCAATTGAAGAGAAGCTATAAATAAAGAATCGATTTGAAGCTAATTATAAGGAAAGCTACCTTAAATGTGAGGTGGCTTTTTGTCTCTTTTCAAATCCAACCAAGCGGAACAATTATCAACACACTCATTAATTAAATAAAAAAATCCAAAAACAAATCAAATAATTGATCTACCCATGAAAAAAAATATTTAAAAACAAAAAACGTAATTAGAAACCCTATACCTCCTTTTAATCCAGAAATAAAATATTTTTTGTCACGCTTATAATCAAGGTAATATCCCATAACAATCAATAGAATAGGAATACCAAAAAACACACCTACACATATACTTACCATTAATGTCTCCATATTCTATAAATCTAAGCAAAAAACTACTTAGAATACAAAATAGATTTCTGTCTCTTCTCAAATCCTTGACAATAAGTGGCATTACAAATACCCAATAAAAAATGGTCAGATTTGAAATCCAACCAAGCAGGTTTTTTAAGGCTTAATAACATTCACTTTGATAGTAGGTTTTCTTATAAAAACAATATCTCCTTCCAAAAAATCAGAACAATTAACCTTCATAGATTTTTTTGTAATCCTTAATAGAGTGTATCACGATTTATTTTGTAAAGCAGATTTAGACTTATTGGAACTTTGATTTTAAGTAAATTGACAATCCCTCTAGAAACGAAACCTAGACTCAAAAGTAAGTGAATATTGACATTAAAAGACCGTTCAAACACAAAAAAAAGAGACCACATTTTGTGATCTCCTTAAAACACCATACAATAAGATTTTTAATAGTCGAAGGTAATGAGTGCATCGATACCTTTTACTTGACTCTTACTTTTTGTGTATAATGCATTCTGTCGGAAGTTAAGTGTACTATATACAAACCTTTCTCCCAACTAGAAGTATTAATTGTTGTATTTTGAGAAACTTGCCCCTTATACAAGACCTTCCCTATTATATCTACAATCAATAACTCACTTTGTTTCAGATTATTATCTAATTTTATAAATAATTCTTCATTTACCTCTGTTGGAAACACCTCTACAGCTAGTTCTTCATACTCAGGAATATCCAATAAAATCGACTCATGAATCACGTCTAGCATCGAATGCTCGCTCCCAATCGCATCTTGTCCAATTTCCCAAATCATGATTCCTCCTCCTTTGGTAAGAGCCAAATCTACTTTTTTACGAATTGTTTTTTTTCCGTTATAAAGAATTTTTCCATCACTTGTTTCATCTTCCTCCAAGTCTTCTGGATATTCATCTACCACTTGTTGATAAGTAACATATTCACTAGTTTCCCAATTGATTCCATAAAAAGGAACTCCTACAATAAAACGATCTTCTCCAATTTTTCTTTCTTTCACCCAATAATCATAATCACTTTCTGCTTTTTCGAAAGTAGAATGATTACAACCTTTTTGACCCCATGTAGGACCACAAACATCATAAGTCATTGAGTTAATAAAATCTAAACTTTCTACTGCTTCATCCGAAACATTATTTGCATTCCAAGCTGCAAAAGCTGCTGTAATTTCCCATTCAGCATTTCTCTTTTTCACAGAATCAGCGATAGTCACTACAAAGTCATTATAATCTTTTGCACTTACAAGATCACCTTCTAGGTCTAAATCCAATCCATCTACATTTGTCTCTTCCAAAAAGTCTAATAGTTTTGTAATGAAAGCTACCCTATTCTCTGACTTCATCAAATGAATATAGTTTTCCTCCAAAGAGCTTGAAGCAGCTCCTCCACCAATAGACATCAATACTTTTACATCTTTTTCGTGAGCTTTGTCAACAATTGTTTTTAGAGAACTACCAAAAGTATGACTCATATCTCCTTCTTGATTGGTTGGGTTTGCAAAAGCAATACAAAGGTGTGTCAATTTATCATAATCAATAGCCGCTGTTTTTCGGTAAGAAGGTAAATAACCCACTACCTTAAAATCAGAAGCAAGAGCAAATTCTACACATAATAAACAAAGAGCTAAGAGTGTTAAATGTATCTTTTTCATGAATCTTCAATTATTTTATTCAATATAAATAGCATGACTTTCGAAAAATGGTTGCCCTCACGATCAATAAGCCCCCAAAAGATACTATATTTGTGTCTTGGAAATGTAAATGGTCTTATCGCTTCTACTAAGGAAGAGGAAAGTCCGGGCAACATAGAGTACCATACTTCCTAACGGGAAGGGTTCTAAGCAATTAGAATACAGATAGTGTCGCAGAAAATAACCGCCTATGGGTAAGGATGAAAAGGTGAGGTAAGAGCTCACCAGTTCCTTTGGTGACAAAGGAAGCTGGATAAACCTTATGGGTTGAAAGTTCAAATAGGCTAGTGTGTGAAGGCTACTCGCCTGATGCTAGTGGGTAGAGCGTTTGAGAGTATTGGTGACAATGCTTCTAGATAAATGATAAGAGCCTTCTTTTCTTGAAGGTACAGGATCCGGCTTACAAGTTTACATTTCCTTTTTAATTGATCAGAAAACATACAATTTTAGATTATGAAAATTACTAAAAATGCGGTCGTAACTATTGCTTACAATCTAAACAAAGAGGATGAGCAAGGAGAAACTGTAGAAGTAGTATCTGCTGATGCTCCTTTCACATTTTTATTAGGGGCAGATCCTTTATTACCTGCTTTTGAGCAAAATTTAGAAGGATTGGCTAAAGATGATGAGTTTTCTTTTGAAATTAAGTGTGAAGAAGCTTATGGACAAAGAGAAGAAGATGCTATTGCAGAAGTTCCAAAATCTATTTTTGATGTTGAAGTAGAAGGTAAAAAAGTATTGGATGAATTGACAGTTGGTATTTTTGTACCGCTACAAGATCCAGAAGGAAACCTAATGCAAGGACTTATCTTAGAAATTAAAGAAGAAGCTATTTTGATTGATTTCAACCATCCAATGGCTGGATTTGATTTGTTCTTCACAGGAAAAGTATTGGATGTTCGTGCAGCTACAGAAGAAGAAATTGCTCATGGACATGTACATGGAGAAGATGGATGTAGTCATTAAAAAGTGATTTTATGCAAATTGATAAAAATACAGTAGTTGCTCTTTCTTATGAATTAAAGTTGGTAGCAACAGGCGATCTTGTTGATGAAATTGATGCAAAAGAGCCACTACAAGTCCTATTTGGAAAAGGTCATTTGATTCCTGATTTCGAAGAAAATATCAAAGGCTTACAAAAAGGAGAAAACTTCAAATTTAACTTGCAAGCTTCTAGTGCTTTTGGAGATCGTAATGAAAGTTCTGTGATTGAAATACCAAAATCTGCTTTCTTGGTAAATGGAGAAATGATGGATGAACTTCTTATAGAAGGACAATACATCCCAATTGCTTCAAGTAGTGGTACAGAAGAAACACAAGGTTTGGTTGTAGAAATACGAGAAGACAATGTTTTAATGGACTTTAATCATCCATTGGCAGGACAAGAAGTAGTATTTGAAGGAACCATTGAAAATGTACGCATTGCAACTCCTCAAGAGCTCAAAGAAGAGCGAGTAATTGATGAGAAAGAAACTCAAAATTAAAACCATAAAAAAAGACTGTCTCTAAAGGCAGTCTTTTTTGTTATCCAATATTTTTATTCTTCAGTTTTTTCCCTTATCTCCATTTGTTTTAGGTAATTGGTATAATATGATTGTAAAAGTGTAGTAATTGGCAAAGCAATCAATAATCCTAAAATACCAAGCAAAGCTCCCCAAATAGAAAGAGATAATAAAATAATTACAGGACTCAATCCTGTTACTTTTCCCATAATTCTTGGGATCAAAACTGCTTCTTGAATAATTTGTACTACCACAAAAATCAAGGCAATTAGACCTAATACAATTCCTAGATTTGTATCTGTTTTTATAGAATGTAAAACTCCTAGCATTATCGCTGGAATAGCTCCTATTGTTTGCATGTAAGGAACCATATTCAAAGCCCCAATAAACAAACCTAATATGATGGCTAAAGGTAATCCTATAATCTCAAAACCAATTGAGAATAGTATACCTACCAAAACAGCAACCAAGGCCTGTGCTCTGAAGTATTGATTCATTCCTTTGCGTAAATCTTCTACCAATTGTACTAGATATTCACGATAATTTGGAGGAATCAAGCCTTTCCAGTCTACCATTACTTTTTCATAATCAGCTAAGATAAATACCAAGTATAGTATGATAATTAAGATACTAAACAAGCTCATGATTAAGTTTACAGAGCCTGTGAATACTTCTGATACTTTTGGATAGACCTTCTTAAAAATCGCAGTATAATCAGCTTTTTCGAGAATTGCTCTCACCTCTTCTTGTCCTGCTACAGTACGCACTTGTTCAACCAAATCTTCTGGAATGTATTGTTGTGCATTCTGATTTTTGAGATAAATGGAAAGAACTTCTCCCATCTCAATAAACTCTTGATTGATAATAGGAATGAAAATCCAACCCAACAAGACAATGGTACCAATGATTGAAACCAAACTAGACAAAATCGCAAAGCCTCTTGGCATTCGCAGACGATTTTGGAAGAAATCTACCAAAGGATGAATGACATAAGCTAATAAGACAGCAATGACAAAAGGAACAAGAACACCACTTAGGTAATTGATAAGCCAAAGAAAGCCAATAATAAAACCAACCGTAATCAAAATACGAACAACCCTGTCGAATGTAAAAGGTTGAGGTTTGTATGTTTTCATTATAAAAAGTTTTAGTTCAATTAAATGTAAAGATTATATAGGGAATTTTCACAAAAAAATCTGTAAATTAGTACATGACACATACCTATCAAACATCAATTTGAAACGTTATCTTTTTTACATATTTCTTTTTTTAAGTTCTTTATTCCTATGTTCTGCAGCTGTACAAACCAGTTCAGAGTATCAATTAAAGTTAGCTTTTATCAAACAATTCCCAATGTTTATTGAATGGCCTATAGAACATCAAAAAAACATGCAGGAACATCCTTTTCGAATTGGTATATATGGTGAAAATAAGTTCAAACCTTATTCTCGTTCGATTCAAATTAAAACAATTAAAGGAAAACCAATTGAATTAATTAACATTACACAAGTAGCAGACGTTAAAGAATTAGATATTTTATTTCTTTCTGAATTTAAGAAGAAAGATCTACCTGAAATATTGAACCATGCAAAAGAAAGTAAAATCCTTACAATTGCCGAACAGTATGGTGCTGGTAAAAAGGGGGTTATGATCAATTTTTATATCGAAAATAATACTGTACGTTTTGAACTGAACAAAACAGTATTGGATGAAAACAATTTTAAAGTAAGCTCCAAACTCTGGAGAATGGCAAAAATTATTCAATAACTATGATGCGCTTTTTTAGCACACTATCCATCAAGGGAAAATTAATTATTATCAATCTAGCAATTATTCTTCCTGTACTAACAACTGTGACTCTTCTCTACATCAGTGTGGATGCAGAAATTCTTAAAAATCAATTTATTTCGAAGATGGCTGCTGTAGGTGACCTTACAAGTAACTATAGTGCCCCAGACTTAATGTTTGTTGATCGAGAAGCTGCACAAGAAACATTGAGCAAACTAGAAGATATTGAAGATATTAAAGGAGCTATACTATTTAATAGTCAAAAACAACGATTTGCTTCGTATGGAATTGTCATTGATTCGATAAGACCACAAGAAGAAGAACTAGTGATTGCAAAAAATCAGCTAGTTTTTGTATACTCTCCAGTGAAGTTTCAAGGTAATACTGTAGGGTTTCTCACGCTGATTGCTTCTACCAAAAATATGGATCACTTGATTAATGATCGTTTTCTTGAAGTGTTTTTCTATTTAGTATTAGCTAGTGCTTTTGTGATATTATTAACTTTCCTCTTTCAAGGGCTTATCTTATCTCCAATTCATAGTGTCATCAATGTAGTGAATAATGCCATTCAAAAAGATGACTATACTGAACGTATTAGAGTACACCAAAAACATGAGATTGGGGAGCTTTATTCAGGGGTGAATAATCTTTTAGATAAGGTTGAGTATAACACAGTATCTCGAAAACTCTCTGCCAAGTTTTTAGAACTTACAAATGAAAATGTAATGGTACTGGATGAAAATCAAAAGATCATTTTTCTCTCTGAGTCTTTTTCTAAACTAGTTCAATACCGTGAAAAGGATTTACTGAATCAAAAAATTGATAAAATCATCAATGATAGTGCTCTTGCAGTAAAGTTTGCTCATAAAAGTGCTCAGAGTGACGAATACATGGATTTTAATACAACATTGATTCTACATAATCACAAATTATTGCCTGTTCATATCAAAGCTTTCTTACTAGACGAAGATTCACATCCTCAATACATTTGTCTAATAGAAACCATTTAAAACATCAAAAATACGGGAGTTTTTATAGTTCCCATATTTCATAATGTACTGATAATGTATTCTCATAAGGTCTTCTTTCTGGATCAATTACATGAAGATTATAATTATCAAACTTTATTCCTTTTAGCCCCAATTCTTTTTGTATACGCTGTATATGTTGATGATTGGTACCTTCAAATCGAAGAAAAGAGATTAATACTTTTTGTTGATTACTCTTCAACTCTTTCAAATAAGTAATCAATTTTTCTACTTCATGATAATTCAACATCTCCACAAACCAACCAAAGTTTATCCAAACCTTCTTACCTTCACTATTGCATTGATCTATACTCTTAATTAGTTCACAAGAATTTCCTCCAAATAAAGCAACTGTAGAGAATATTTGAGCCTTTTTTCGAATTTGCTCAAACTTATCCACTCCCACATAATCAAATGACAATTCTGGTAAAACTTCTTTCATTGCCCATGCCATAGTAATTGTTTTAGAGTCTACATCAACCAACTGTATTTTATCTGTTTGTGCAAAAGCCTCAATCACTTCTTGGTTGTTCTCCAAAAATGCAATGGAAGCATGGTATAGCTTTGATAAATAATAATAGTTGAATAAATCTACTTTAAGTTGTGGGTAATGACCTAATACACTTCTTTTATCAAAATTGGTATAAGCATATTTCAAAATTATACTCAAGTTTCGTTCATGATCTTCCAAATCAATTGTTTTTTGATTTTTAGGAGTAAGTGCTGTTTTTACCAAAGCATGAAAAGCATTTTTAAACTCCTTAGAAGACTCATATACATTTGTTTCCCATGTTAAGTGAGCAGGTATTTCCTCTTTGTTTTTTAATAGACTATGTACAGAAACAGGTACCTTTTTTCCCAAACTATCTACATAATGAAGCAACTGAGCATAAATTGGCTCAGCAGATAATAAGGTGTCATTCCCAATGATAAATTGTTGTTTTTTAGCCCTTGTCAATGCTACGTTCAACTTTCTATCTACCCACAAAGCTTCCTCTTTTTCATTTTCTTGAAACTCTACTGCATTTGTTAAGTTTTTCACTTGGTACTTCGAGTTCATACAAAGCGAAATAATGATAATATCACGCTGCGAACCTTGAAAACGCTCTACTGTATCTACAATGATTTGGTTTCCTCCCTCGATATTATCAACCTCTAATTGTTTCTTGATTTGAGCAATTTGACTTCTAAAAGGAGTAATGACTCCAACTGTTTTTTGAGGATCAAATGTTTGTCCATTTTTGGCATATAGTGAAATAATTTGGCGAATTAAACAAGAAACCATACTTGCCTCATCACTATTCACTTTCAAGGATACATCTTGTGAATTGATTTGAGAAGGGAAAAACAACAAACGATTTTGAGCTACTAAACTCTCCACATAATCATATTGATTATACTTGCTATACAAACTAGTTTCCAATTGATGTGGAGCAACTCCCACTTTCAACAAACCTTTGTAAAACGTCATATTTGGAAACTCTGAAATTTCTCCATGCATACGATATTGAGTAGTCAATGTATCATAAACACCTATCCATTGCTTCTTTTTACAAGTCACCAACATTCGATCAAACAAAGAATTTTTAAGATTCATCAATCCTATTGTTCGTAAATCTTTATTAGGTTCTTCATGTTCAGTAACCACTGTAAAACTATCATCTTGGGTAGAAATGGCTGGTAATTGCTTTTCATCTCCAATCATAATTACCTTTTGGAACTTTGGCAATAAACCAATGATCTGGGGCTCTAATATTTGAGAGGCTTCATCAATAATGACTGTATCAAACTCCTTAATTTTTAATAAATCTTGGCGATTGGAAAAAGTGGAAGTTGTAGAAACAAAAACACGATGTTCGTGAATTAATCCCATCAATTCTGCTCGTTTTGTAAACTCAAGATTTGGCAATAAATTTTTTCTAAATTTTGGAGCTGTGGACAATTCCGAACCAATTCTAATGAAGTTGGTTGTCTTGTCTTTTCGCTCATAAGAAATGGCATTATCAACAGCTTCAGAAATTTCATCTACTGCTCGATTGGTATAAGCCAAAACCAAAATATTCTGACTTGGTCTTTTGTAAAGCTCTCTCACCAAATGCTTCAATACAGTAGAAGTTTTTCCCGTTCCAGGAGGACCAACCAACAAAAAGTAATCTTTGGCTTCTAATATTTTTCGAATAATTCCTTCTTGTTCTGGATTCAAAAATTCTCCTTCAAAGCGAGTAATTTCATCAACATAAGGCTCTGCTACACGAGGCATTTCTAAGCCTAACCATAGTTTTTTCTGAAAAGCTGAAGCACTCAAAAAGGCATAAATTCCTTGATGCATTGAGCGAAAACCAATTTCCATAAAATCAGGAACAATTGTCCAATTTTCATTCTCTAAAAAGATTGTTTTGGATTGTTGATTTCTAAACTTTAAAACAAGCTCTTCTTTGGTAATTTCTGTGATAAAACACTTAAAAATTTGATGATTTGTAACTACATCAGTATCCTTCGTTCCTGCATACAAAATGCACAAATCGCCTTCTCTAAAATTGACTTCACTCTCTTGAAAAGGTCTCTGAAAACGAATCGTTTTAGCAGAATGATTAATCTTAATGTCTTGTTCTTGATCAGCTATTTGTAATCCTTGAATAATGGAGTCATCCATATTATTAGGGAAATCATTTTGCCACAAACGAGCAAAACCTTTATCTGTTTCCAAACGAGCGTTTCCCAATTTTGCTAAAAATTGTTCTTTGGCAATAAAACGAGCATAGGCAAAGAAATACTGCTTTTCTAATGGACTTGATAATTGCAATACTTGTTGCATTTCATGAAAGTCTGAATGCGAAAAAGAAGGAAAACGCAAATCGTATTTAACCTCTGTATGTTTAAGATTAAGATTTGCAAAAATTCGCTCTACTTGTTCTAATGATTCATTGGCTAATTGATAATCCAAAGCCACAATTCGATTACGAACATTAAACAACTGAACAGCTAATTCTTTGTAAGGAACTGCATAACGAAGTTGTGGATGCTCTAATCCTTCTAATAAATTGGTGGAAAGAGGTTTTGAATACAAAATATAAGTATCAATTGTCTCTTCGTCTTTTTTCCACACACTACTTATCAAATATTTATAGAGCAATGCTTGAGCATGATAACTTAAATTAATTCCATTAGGACGAGTAGAATATAACTTTCCCGATTTTAGCTCGACAATATTTAGTTTTTGTTCTTGATTACTCAACAAATCCAAACGTCCTTGCAAACCATATTCAGCAGAAATAAAGGAAGGTTCTGTGATCGCTTCTTTGAGTTCCTTGATACCAATAGTTCCAAAATCCTCTTTGAGTACCTTTCTTAAAGTAGTATAATGCCCCAAAGCATCATTATAAAAAGTAGAATCTAAATCTGTAGTAACATACTCTAGCGGATATTTTTTGAAAGAACGAGTAAACAGTGTTTTGAAGTCTTTTCCATCAAAATCATTGATAAGAGCATCAAATAAATCATTGACAATATTTCCCAAAAGAATATGCTTACTACTTGCATTGGGCATAAACTTTCTGACAAACTGAAACAAAGCAAAACCTTCTGCATTCTTATTGTTCTTGACATCTTTGAAACAATTAGCTACAGCCGAAACATCCACCAAATAATCTGGCTCCAATACAATCAATGAAGGACGATAAACCTTATAGTCTGTGGTTTTACAGTCAAACAAGAGTAATTGTGCTCCTTCCCAAAACCAGCGAGTATCCAAATGTTTACAATCTACCTCAATATCATTTGGAAATAGATTTTCTTCATCTCTACAAAATAATTTATCCTCTTCCTTTGCATTGAGAACTACACGCATTCGTTCTCGAACAATAATAGAAGCTGTTTTTTCTTCTACTTTTTCTGTTTTTTCATAGAATACAGCAACTAAACTATGTAGTTGTTCGGAAATTTCGACCTTATATAGCTTTTCAATAAAAATGGAAATGACTGCTACTGCTTGTTCATATTGAGCAGTTTTGAATTTTCCTTGTACTCCTCTCCCTCTCTTAATGATTTTATTTAGCTTTCGAGATTCAATCCTAAAAGCATGTAATTCATATTGTAGTGATTTCTCTAACTTATATTGCTTTGAAAGATATGTAAGGCGAGAAAAAAGATTCGAAAACTGAACAGCAATGGCAGAAGTACTGTCTTTAGAAATATCATTTAATAAATCCTTTAGGCTTTGTGTATATTTATCTAAGGGTAATAAATCTTTGTTGGTATGGATTTCAGTCAACTGCTCCATAAAAAATAGCCCCTTTTCTCTCTTATTTTCCATATTTCCGAAAATACTTATATTTTTGAAAAAAATACGAATTCCATTTCTTATTAAAGAAAAACATTGTAAAATTGCGATAGATTATGGGAACAATAAAAAACCATGCTTATACAGATGAACAAAACGAACTTGCTAAGGTAATCAAAGCAATTGCTCACCCAGCTCGTTTAGCAATTTTGGAACATCTTATGAAAATTAATGCTTGTGTATGTGGAGATTTGGTAAATGAGCTAGATTTAGCACAGGCAACTGTATCCCAACATCTAAAAGAACTTAAAAATGCTGGGCTAATAAAAGGAGAAATTGAAGGGCGAAATGTTAATTATTGTATTGATGGAAATGCTTGGAACAAACTAAGAGAAAACCTTAATAATTTTCTGGTTCCAATACAACCAATCAATGATTGTTCTTCTTCAGATTGTGGTTGTTAAAAACCACTTTTTTATTACCCAAATTAATCGTAATTTTGCTATATGTTAAATTCTCAAGTATTCCCAAAAATGCATGTTAGCTTGTATGTTCAAGACATTCAAGCAACTGTTGAATTTTATGATGCTTTCTTTGGTCAGAAGGCAGATAAAGTAAAAGATAACTATGCTAAATATATCTTAAACTCTCCTGCTTTGGTGATTTCTTTTGTAGAAAACCCTACAAGAACACAAAGTAACTTTGGGCATTTAGGCATTCAAGTAGATAGTGAAGAAAAAGTACATCACTACCTTAATGTTGCAAAGTCAAAAGGTTTAGAGACAAAAGAAGAAATGGGAACAAACTGCTGTTATGCTCGCCAAGATAAATTCTGGGTAAATGATCCAGATGGGCATCAGTGGGAAATTTATTACTTCCATGAGGATGTAGAGTTCAATGACCCTCATTATGCTGAGGAATCACAAAGTGCTTGTTGTATGCCATCAAGTCAAGAAGAAGCAGAACCTGTAGTACAAGAGGTAGAAGTAAAAAAATTCTTCAAAGTAAAAGAATACAAAGCAACTACTTGTGAACCTAATAGTGGTTGTTGTTAACAGACCCAATTTATAAATCAATTAAGAAATGAATTTAGCTACTTATATTGAGAAAGTAACCAACAACTTTGGTAGTATTTCTGAGGAGAGAAAAGAAACATTTACTCCTATCATCAACTTTATACAAGAAAGAGTAAATGCACAAAAGGAGGTTCATTTGAACTATATCTGTACACACAACTCTCGTAGAAGTCAATTTTCTCAGATTTGGGGGCACATAGGAAGTCACTATTACCAAGTACCTAATGTATATAGTTATTCTGGTGGTGTAGAAGTTACTGCATTCAATGAAAGAGCAGTGAATACGATCAAAGAAATTGGCATTTCGGTAAGTGCTGAGGAAAATGGTACCAACCCAATTTATATTTTGGATTTTGGTTACGAAGGAATTCCATCAACAAAAGCATTTTCTAAGTTATTTGATGATGAATCAACAGCTAGTAGTGATGTAGGTGCATTAATGACTTGTAACCATGCAGATGAAAACTGTCCATTTATCCCAACAGCTTCAGCACGTATTCCTTTTCGTTTTGAGGATCCAAAAGCATTTGATAATACTCCACAAGAGGCAGAAAAATATGCTGAGCGTTCTTTTCAGATTGCAACAGAGATTTTCTATATCTTCTCTCAAATCAAAAAATAAATGAGGAGAGAACTATTAGGAGAGTTTATTGGAACTTTCCTATTGATCTTATTTGGTTGTGGAGCAGTAGCTGCTGCTGTTTTATTCGAAGCATTCAGTAGTTTATTTGAAGTAGCAAGTATATGGGGAATTGGCGTAATGATGGCAATCTTTGCTTCACGTAACCTATGTCCTGCTCATCTCAACCCAGCAGTAAGTATTGCAATGGTTATTGCAAACAAATTGGAGGTAAAAAAGTTACCTTTATACGTATTGAGTCAGTTCTTAGGTGGATTTATTGCTTCAGCAGTATTATATCTTACTTTCCAAGATGCAATTAATACTTTTGAACTTAATCATAATATCATCAGAGGAACAGAAACATCTGTAAAAACAGCCATGATGTTTGGAGAATTTTATCCAAATCCGGGCTTTGCAGATAAGTTTTCAATTAGTACACTTTCAGCTTTTAGCTTAGAAGCTTTAGGTACATTTATCTTAGTATTTGTCATCTTTTCGCTGGACGGAAAAATGAAAAATGGAGATTTAATGCCTATCCTAATCGGAGCTACTATTGTATTACTAATATGCTTAATTGCTCCTTTTACACAAGCAGGTTTTAACCCTGCAAGGGATTTTGCTCCTAGACTTTTCTCATACTTTGCAGGTTGGGGAAATGTGGCAATTCCTTCACTGGGAGTTATTATAGTATATGTCTTAGGACCAATTGTAGGTGGAATTATTGGAGCGATTGCTTATCGCCTAAAAATAACAGAGCAATAAAAATCTTTTTTACCCAATCGAGAGGGAAACTGGCAAGTGGTAAGGTCACGCTCCCTCTTTTTATTGCTCAAAACTAAAAAGGCAGAACTTGTTATAAGTTCTGCCTTTTCTAATGTTTTGAAAACGTTATTTTTAGTCTACTGTCCAGCGACCCAAAACATATTTTCCTCCTTTTTTTGCTACAAAAATTAATGTCTGAGAATCCTTCTGTATGAAATTCCAGACTACTGGACAAAAAGTAAAAAAGTGAAAAAAGCGTTATTTTTAGCTTCTGACTTCCAAAAATAAATATGCTTAATTCACTTCTATCTGAAATTACAAAAGAATTTCCAAATCAAAAGCGTTCCTGCTTGAAAAATAT
>JAAEPT010000118.1 GCA_024232295.1 Cytophagales bacterium | reverse complement strand
TATTTGACAACGTTTCAGGAAAAAATGACTTCTACTCAACCAGATATGGTATTACAATATGCTCATATCTTGGCTGAAGAAATGAAAAAACAAGGAATTAAAAATCCTATTATCAAGGCTCAGTGCTATGTTACCCTAAATGGTAGACGTAGTCAGCTTTTGATAGACCCAACAGTAGACTTAACCAAAGAAAAAGACAGTTTTTCACACAAAAACTGGATTTTACCCCTAAAAAAATAATGAAGAAACAACTGCTATTTTACTTATTTATTAGTACAATTTACTATTGTTTTGCTCAATATAAAATAGAAGGCATTGTACAAAATGAAAAAGGAAATCCTATTGCCAATGCTGATATTTTTTTAGACAATGGAATTCCTATCACAAGCAATAGTAGAGGAAAATTCTTTTTTTTAGACATAAAAAATGGACAACATCAATTAAGTATTTTTCATGATGAACATGAACCAAAACATGTTGGGATTACTGTTGATAATCAAGATGTAACTACAATAATTACATTAAAAAAAACAAAAATCATCGAATTGGATGGTGCAGAAATTTTTGTACAAAAAGATACTATTTTCAACAGTACAGATTTATCTGATGTAGATACTGAAAATACTGCAATATATGCAGGAAAAACAAGTACAGTAGTTAGTCCTGATGACATTACTACCAATAAAGGAACTAATAATGCTCGTCAAAATTTTGCACGTGTATCTTTGACCATTTGGGAAAATGATGGAGCAGGTATCCAGTTGGGAATTGGTGGTAGAGGATTGAGTCCTAATCGTACTTCCAACTTTAATACTCGTCAAAATGGTTATGACATTAGTGCAGATGCTTTGGGGTATCCAGATGCTTACTACAACCCTCCTTTTGAGGCTGTAGAACGAATTGAAATTGTTCGTGGAGCAGCTTCCTTACAATATGGAACTCAGTTTGGAGGAATGGTAAACTTTCAACTGAAGGAAGGAAATGAAAAAACACCTTTAGAAATCGTATCAAGGCAAACAGGAGGTTCTTTTGGGCTATTCAATAGTTTTAATAGTGTTGGTGGGAAAACTGGAAAGTTGAACTACTATACTTTTTACCTTTATAAACGTGGTGATGGTTGGAGACCAAACTCAGACTTTACATATCATAATGCTTATGCACACATGGATTATGACATTACTGATAAACTAAATATTGGGGTAGACTATACTCACATGAATTATTTAGCTCATCAAGCTGGAGGACTAACCGATGAACAGTTCCTAGAAAATCCTCGTCAAAGTTTCAGAGACAGAAATTGGTTTCGTATCAATTGGGATTTAGCAACCTTGCATATTCGCTACAAACTGGGCAATAAAAATAAAACATTCTTGAATAGTAGAACTTTTGGTTTACTAGCAAACCGTAGTGCTTTAGGCTTTTTAGGTTCATTGATTCGTGTAGAAGATATTTACCGTGATTTAATTGTAGGAGATTATCAAAATATTGGGAATGAAACTCGCTTTTTACATAAGTATCAAATCAAAAAACAAGATGCTGCCTTTCTAGCAGGTTTTAGAGCTTATCGAGGCTATACAATTTCTCAACAAGGAGATGCTGATAGTACAGCCAATACTGATTTTAATTTTTTGGAGAAAGGAATGCCCAATCAGTCTGAATACAAGACTCCAAGCGAAAACTTTTCCCTATTTGCAGAAAACCTATTTCACATCACAGATAAGTTGACCATTACTCCTGGGGTTCGTTTAGAATACATTCACACAGTCTCAAATGGCTTTTATAATCAAGTGACTACTGATAAAGCAGGTAATTTAATTTCTTCTACTGTAGAAGAAAATAATAAAGAAAAAACACGATTGATTCCTCTTTATGGAGTTGGAGCAAGCTATAAATTGTCCGATAGTTTGGAAACTGTAAAAAATGAAATTTATGCGAATATTTCTCGAAACTACCGAGGGCTTACCTTTAGTGATTTAAGAATTGTCAATGGTTCATTGGATATTGATGAAAACCTTCAAGATGAAACAGGGTATACTGCTGATATTGGAATTAAAGGACAGTACAAAAACTTAGTTAAATACAGTTTCACCTACTTCTATTTATGGTATAATGATAAAATTGGGGTTATCATTAATAATAAAAATGCTCGTTCGCTTCGTACCAATGTAGGAAATGCACAAATGACAGGGTTAGAATCATTGGTTGAAATGAATTTATTGCCTCTTTTTGGACAAGATTCTTCAAGAAACCAACTGTTGGCTTTTGTAAATACAACTTATACACATACACAATACATTTCTACAGAAAATACAGCAATTGATGGCAGAGAGATAGAAGATGCTCCTTCATGGTTAATTCGTACAGGTCTCAGCTTTGAACGTAAAAAATTCAAAATTGCATATCAATATGCTTATACTCACGAACACTTCACAGATGCAACCAATGCAGAAAGCTTTCCAGATGCTACCAAAGGTTTGATCCCATCTTATTTTGTCATGGATTTATCTGCAAGTTATGAGCTGAATTCAACCTTTAAGCTGGAAGGAAGTATCAATAACCTGACAAATAATGAGTACTATACTCGTAGAGCTTCTGGATATCCTGGACCAGGAATTATTCCTTCGGATGGTAGGAGTTTCAACTTAACATTAGAGGCAAAATTTAAGGCAAAACAAAAGAAAAAACCGTAACTTCAAGGCACCCTTCCAAACATAAAAGACCTTGAAAGAAATCAAAAATACAAGAAGACAAATACTGTTTCCTATTATTATCGCTTTGGCCGTAATTATAGGAATTTTATTAGGCTTAATCATCGGAAGATCTGACTTTCGTCCTCAAAACATACAAAGTCAATCTAATAAGTTTTCTACCGTGCTCAACTACATTCAACGAGATTATGTAGATGAAGTCTCAATGGATACATTGGTAGAACATGCTATTTCTAGTACCATCTCCAAACTAGACCCTCACACTTCTTATATTCCTGCCAAAGATCAAGAAATTGCCCAATCTCAACTTAATTCAAGTTTTGAAGGAATTGGAATTGAATTTAATATGATTCGTGATACTCTTTACATCATGAATACCATTAAAGGAGGACCTTCTGAAAAGGCTGGGATATTGGCTGGAGATAAAATAATTAAAGTAAATGACTCATTGATCTCTGGTGTTAAGATTGACTACCGAAAAATATACAAGTCTTTGCGTGGTGAAAAAGGCTCAAAAGTAAAAGTATCTGTGCAAAGAAAGGGACATCATGATTTGGTAGATATTATGATTACAAGAGGAAAAATCCCTACTCCTACCATTTCTTCCTACTTTATGATGGATTTTGAGACAGGATATATCAAAGTAGATCGATTTGGAGCAGATACAGATGATGAATTTGTGAAAGCATTGAAAGAATTACGTGCCAAGCGTATGCAAAAACTAGTGCTTGACCTAAGAGATAATGGAGGAGGTTACTTAGGAGCTGCTATCAATATATTGGAAGAATTATTACCTAAAGGACGCTTATTACTCTATACTAAGGCAAAAAATGAATATTATAATGAAGAGCACCATTCTACACAAGAAGGCTATTTTGAAACTCGCCCTGTTGTAGTACTTATCAATGAGCATAGTGCTTCTGCTTCTGAAATTGTAACAGGAGCATTACAAGACAATGACCGAGCATTGGTAGTAGGTAGACGTTCTTATGGAAAAGGATTAGTACAAATTCCGCTTTCCTTAGAAGATGGTTCTGAATTACGCTTAACAATTTCTCGCTACTATACACCAAGTGGTCGTTCTATTCAACGCCCATACACAGAAGGAAATAGTTTGAAATACCGATTGGATTTATTGGATAGAGATAAAAAAGGGGAATTATATCACAAAGATAGCATTCATCATAATAATAGTAAAAAGTACCTTACAGTGGGAGGAAGAACTGTATATGGTGGAGGTGGCATTACTCCTGATGTTTTTGTGGCAAAAGATACCAGCTTCTACTCTCCTCTTCTTAAGAAAATGTATGGTCTAGATATTATTAGACGCTATGTAATTGATTACATACAAGAAAAGCCAAAAGCTCTTCAGAAATTTGATAGTTACCCAAGCTTCTCTGATGAATTTGAAGTTACTGACCAAATGTTTGATGTGATGATTCGCATGGCTGAACGCAATGGTATCAAAGTAAAACAAGAAGATATTCCTATTTCAAAAGAATACATCAAGAAACACATTAAAGCAACCATTGCTCGATACCAATGGGGTGATGATGGTTATCATTATGTTCTCCATCAAACGGATGATTTTTTAAAGGATTACCAAAAACTTTTTGTAGAGGCTGAGGAGTTGATGAAGTAAAACAACAAAAAAGCGATTCCCTTCATTAGAGAATCGCTTTTCTAATTCTATCACTCATTGTTACTCTTAATAAAGGAGTAGACTTTTTCTGTTATTATTTGAGCTTCTTTTGTTAAGTCATCATAAGACTCTAGATATGAAACAATTTTCTTAGCAAAATTAACTTTATCACTAATAGTCTTTCCATCATTCCCTTTTCTATACCTTTTTGTTAATCCTTCTATGTTTGTCTCTATAAACTCACCTAAATATTCATTTTTATAATCTTCTACTACTAACGCAGACAAATCTAAACCTGCATTCCCCTCTTTTTCAATAATATACTTTTCCAAAATAGGAGGATCTATGATATTTTCTATCTCACGAGCTTCCAAACAATAAAACCTGTCTCCTAGAACTTCCTTAAGATTCTCTATTCTTTTGGCTTTTTTACTTTCTGGATTTTCTTTTGTTTCATCTCCATCTGCTATCAAAAATAGTTTGGCACAAAGGCTATCTACATTGATATTTTTATGCTCATCATCAGAATCTAAAAAAGACCAATGTGTAATATTTCCACCACCATATTCTACAAATGAATAATGAAGATCTTCCTTAAACTCTTTTTGATCTCTATTTTGCTTGATGTATAGATCTAAATATTTTCTAATGTAAATTCGATCTGTAATTCCTTCTACCCAAATTGTGCAATTGCTTAAAAATACAGAAGAATTTTTCACTCCCAACAAAGACAAAACATTGGTGTCATTATTTTCTACATTCTCAATCAAAAACTTATCTTTTTTTTGTCTAAATGAATAGACTGAAATATTTGAAAAATCTAAGGTCATATCCAAAAAATGATTGGAATGAGTCGTAAAATAATACTGAAATGACTCAAATTGAGGAGATGATAAGGTTTCTAAAAAAACACGTTGAAAACCTGGATGTAAAAACAAATCGGGTTCTTCATAATAGATACTCATTCTTTTTCCTTGATTAAAAAACAAAGGATAGGTTAAAATAATAATGGCTTGAATTCCGTCTCCTAATTCATAGACTGGTTTTTCATTTTTTGCATCTTCTCCTATCAATACATGAACAACATCTTCACCCTCAATTGACACTAAACTAAAAGATTGACCATCAAAAAAAGTATCACCAATAAACTTCTCAAACTCACTTACCTTTTCTCTATCTTCTTTCTTTCCCAATAACATTTTTCTAATGTCCTTATATAAAGAGAGTCCAGTGTATATACTTAAATATTCATTATCAACATCAATGTTTTTGAAATAGTCTTTTTGTGTACGTTTCTTATAGTCATCAGAAGAAGAATAGAACTCTCTAAGACCTCTTAAAATGGGAATATATGTATGTTTCTTTTCTGAGTGAATAAGTGACTCTTCATCCAAAGACTCCCTTATTTCTTTAACCTGAGAAACTAAACCATAAAAATGTCTCTCATAGTTAGTGTTTTCACATATTTTATCCAAATTAAAAATAACCCATTTAATACATTCATTTAGTTCTCTAAAATTACGCTCATTCAAAAACGCAATCTGTATAGCTTTATTTAGTTCTTTTTTTATTTCTGTAATATATTCATGAAAAACAGTAGTATTAGAATAAGGGCGATGAATAAATTCGGCTCTTTTATCTATTTCATCTAAAAAACCATCTATCCATTTCTTATTAAGATTTAAATCATCACCCTCAATCTTACATTTAAGATCTCTTTGTTGAAATAACATTCTTAAAAATCGACTTTTACCAGAATTATTAGCTCCAATAAAAATATTTACCTTAGATATATTTGATAATATTTTGGCTTCATCTTTTTCTATGAAATAACTCTCAAAAGCATTTTCATCAGATAAATTCAATTCAGAAACTGGGTAATACTTATTTTTCAACATATACAAATATTTTTTTCAATACCAACTATCTAAATCACTACCATATTCCATTAAAAAGGTTGCTTTATTAAAAAAATAAAAAAGCGATTCCCTTTATCGGAGAATCGCTTTCCATTTTATATCCTATTTTCTAGAATTACTTAATAATCTTGTAATGCCTTAATCCTTCCAAAATACCTTCTGAGGCATGACCTTCAGCAATGTAAATTTTATTAGAAGGCTTGATATCATTTAACTCTGTACTTCTATTTCCCACAATCACTCCTTTAATTGCTCCTCTAAACATATCAATATCATTTCCAGAGTCACCAGAAGCTACTACACTTCCCATATTGATAGACCATTTATGACACAAATACTGGATTGCATTTCCTTTAGAGGCTCTTTTTGGTAAGAAGTCTAAGAACTTCCCATGACTTGGGATAATATTCACCTTATACCAAATATCCCCTAATACACGCAATAATTGTTCGTGGTCATATTTATCCTCATCATAATAATAAGATACTTTCAATGGGTTTTGAGCGAAATCTTCTTGTGGCTTCAACCAAGAAATACTTTTCAATCTATTTACAATTTCCTCACGTTTCCATCTACCAGATAAAAAACTAGCCCAACCTTTGTCTAAGATATAATCTTTGCCATTTGTATAATAGATTTCAGTACCTACACTACAAATAATAAAATCTGGCAATGGTAATTTTTCTTCCTCAATTACTTCCTTAACTAATGGTAAATTTCTACCGGTTGCCAGAGCAAACGCAAAATCTTCATCACGGTTTTTCATCAAATTTTTCAATTCTTTTAAACCTGGGTTACCTTCTGCTGGTTCAATCAACGTTCCATCAATATCAGTAATTAAAGCTTTACTAACTTTTTTCTTAAGACGTTCGATATTAATTCCTGGATAATTCTTTTTCTTAATTCCAAACCCTCCCGAAAGACTCAAGTTTTCTTTGATAAGCTCTACATATTGATCTGCATGACTTTTCCAACTATAGAATTTCTGAATATTGATGGCTCCACTATTAGAATAATGTTTCCATTTCTCCTCATTTGTTAGAATAGAAAGCAATGATTGTTTAATTTGCTCAGTATTTAATGGATCAACTAATTCACCATTTTCACATTTAGGAATAATCTCTGAAGGACCACCATTTTGAGTAACTACCACAGGAAGTCCAGAACTTGCTGATTCAATAATCGTCAAACCAAAATTTTCGTGCAAAGCTAAATTCACAAAGACCCCTCTTTTTTCTGCTGCATAACGATAAATAATTGATACCTCATTATCAACATCATGCTTCTTTGGAATTGCCATCTTTCCATACAAGTCATATTTATCCATCAAAAGAAGTAAGTTAGTCAATACCTCTTTTTCTGAATCACCTTTGTCTTGTATGTCTTTACGAATACCTGCAAAAATCACCAAATTGGCTATGCTTTGTAATTCTTTATCTTGTCCATACACATCAATCAGTGTGTGTAAGTTCTTATGTCTATCTGGACGAGAAAGAGCCAAAATAACAGGCTTATTTGGGTTCATCAAAAACTTAGAAATAGATTCTGAAACCCAATATTTTCGTTGCTCTTCTTCCATCTGCTTTGAGCTATCCCCTTCTTGCTGATAATACGCCACAAACTTTGAAGTATCAATACCTGGAGGAATTGCATGAAACTTCCCTTTATGAAAATTTTGATAAGGTTTATAAGTTTCAATTTCTTGCTCAGTAGAAGCAACAATAAACTCTGAAAGCTCTAAAGTTGATTCTTCTGCTGATACACGTTCAGCAAACTTAAACTTCTTTTGACGCTCTTCTGCTGGCATTCCTAAAGCTTCTAGCTTTTTTTCCTTATGAAAACCTAATGAATGTCCTGTATGAGCAAAAGGGATATTTAAAATCGTAGATAGTTCTTTGGCAACATATCCTGCATCTCCATAATGTGAGTGAATCCAATTCGGAAAAATATCATTCTTTTTAAGGTGCTTTACAATTCCACTTACACAAGCGTCTAGGTGTGCCCACAATTGTTCTTTGGGTTTGTATTTCTTCCCTGCAAAAGGGATTCTTCTAATATCAAGTTTATCATTGATGATCTCAACAGGTACAGCATACTCTGGTGATACATCTGGATCATCAATTAATCTTGTAAAAACGTGTACATGTTCTACTTCCTCATGTCTTGATAAAAAATCTGCTAACTCATACACATATTTGGTTTGTCCTCCATTATCTGCGTCTCGTCCAATTTCTAATCCAGAACCTTTTACAAGACCATGGAGATTTATTAAAGCTATGCGTAATTTCGTCATATTCTACTGGTGTGTTCGTTTTTCCTTATTTTTAAAATACCATTTTTTATTGAGATTTTAAAGTACTTTGGAGAAACAGACACCAAATAGCTGACAAATATTTAATTTTTAGTTGCTTAATTTACCTTACTTAAAAGATCATTAATCGCTTTTCTCACTTCTTCTGGTTTCTCAAGCATTCCCATATGTCCCACCCCTTCTAAAGTATAGATAATTGCTTTTTGAGGAATATCAATTTGAGCAAGACTTGTTTCATAAGGGACAGAAGTATCCTCTTTTCCAACTACATACAAAACAGGAACTACTAGCTTTTTTAGAACTTTCTCATACGAAGGTCTATCACGCATAGCACAAGTTACAGTCATTGCTGTATGCGTTGAAACTTCATTTCCCATTTGTATCACCTCTTGAATTTTTCCTTGCATCTCTTTTCTTGTTTTAATTGGAAATAAAGGAGGCACAAAAGAAGATATAAAACGTTTAATACCTCTTTTCTCTAAAAAAATAAGCGTTTTATTTCTGATATGAATACGTTCTTCTGTATCAGCAAAAACATTCGAGTGAATCAAGCCTAAACCTTTCAGCTTTTTAGGAAATTTTTCGGCAAATGCTAGTCCAATATACCCACCCAAGGAATGTCCAATAATTGTGACTTTCTGAATGGCTAATTCTTCCAATAAATCATTTAATACATCAGCGTACCAAGCCATTGAAACTTCTTCTTCTAGCAAAGGACTTTCTCCAAAACCGGGCAAATCAATATTGATTACTCGATAGTCTTCAGATAAGTCTTCTTCAAAATCCTTCCACAAACTTTTATCTTCACAGAAACCATGAAGCAATACAACAACATCTCCCCTTCCTAAATCTTCATAGCTAAGCATAAGAATTAAATTAAAAAAGCGTTCTGTAATAGAACGCTTTTGTTGATAATATTTATTCTGAAATTGTAATCTTGGAACAATTACAAACTCCGCCCAAAGGAGGATTTTTCTTTTCAATGGAAATCGTGATTTTTTGAACAGCCTTCTCAAATTGTTGTTTGATTCTTTCAATAATTCGATAAAGCACATTTTCTAATAGCTTAGAAGGAATTGCCATTTCTTTCTTTGTAATCTGATAGACTTCTTCGTAATCTACTGTGTAAGACAGATCATCTGATTCACTTGCTTTTTTAAAGTCTGTATCAATATGAATATCTAGTACAAAGTAAGTTCCTAATACTTGCTCTTCTGGATAAAAACCATGATAAGCAAAAAACTCTAATCCTTCTAAACTAACTCGATTCATGATTATAAATTGTCAAAGAAAGAACTTGAACTTTCAGAATTAGTAGTTGGTTTCTCTTCAACTTTTTCTTCTTTTGGTTCCACAATAGGCTCTTCTTTTATTATGTTTTCTTCTTCTTTTACGATATCACTTGAAGTGTCTGTAGCTGTAGTTTCAGTTACTGATTCTGTTTCATCAAGCTTTTCGACAATAGGTTCTTCTACTACAATATCTGTGGCAGTAGTTGTTGTTTCTGGCTTTTCTTCAGTAACATTCTCTGTTGCTACAGAAACTGGTTCTTCTACTGTTTTTACCTCTTCAACAACACTTACATCACTTAGCAATTCTTTTTCTTTCGTTTCAATTCTCTCAACCAATTCTTTTTCTTGTGATTGAGCTTTTTGATTGTTTTTCAGAATTTGCTCATATGTGATCTTAGATTCATTAATCTTACTAATTCTAGCCAATGTATCATTTGATAACCTTGCCAGTTCAACTAATAAACCATCTCTATAATCCTCAGCCATTTTGTAGTCTCTCTCCAACTCACTAAGATTCTTTCGCATCTGTTCTTGAGTCGTCTTCACCTCTGTTTCGCAATTTCTCAAGATACTACCAGTCTCCATTCTTGCTTCTTGAAGCATTGTATTGGATTTCTTTTGAGCCTCATCAAGTATTTTATCTGCTTTTTGTTGAGCATTATCTACCATTCGCTGAGCCTTCAATTCAGCCTCTTTTAGAGCCATTTCAGAGCGTTGTTTTGCTTGGTCTATCAGAGTAGAACTAGTGTCTTGTGCAGTTTTTAATGTTTCGTGTAGAGATGACTCTACTTCTCTCATTTTCTCAACATCTCTTTCTGCCTTTTCAAGACGGGCTGTTAAAACTTTATTATCTCCAATAAGTCGTTCCCATTCATTGGCAAGTGAACTCAAGAAAGATTGTACTTCTTCCTTATCATAACCTGAAAAACGCTTATCAAATTTCTTTTGTTTTATTTCTAAAGGTGATATCCTCATTATTCTGGTGTTTTGAATGTTAAATTCCAAGTAGATATACTTCTGTCATCACTACCCGAAATTAAATGATTATTATGAGTATCCCACAATAACTTATTTACTGATGTTCCGTGCCCTGCATGTCTCCCCTTATCAATAACCTTTAATAACTTGAGTTTACTAGCATCCCAAATTTTAATGGATTTATCAACACTACAAGTTGCAAAATATTTTCCATTTTGGGAATAAGTAAGATGATTAATTGTATACATATGAGCCACAACAGATTCTTCTAACTTATATTCTTCTAAAATATTCCATGATTTTAGAGTTGCATCTCTACTCACACTCAATAAATGTTTATGATCAGGAGAATAAGTCACTGAAAATACAGAGTTTGTATGCCCTTTCAATTCATGTGACAATTCGTTTGTTTTCAAGTCTATAATACGAATAGAGTGATCACTATAACCAATTGCTAATTCACTACCATCGTGACGGACTGCCAAGCTTCTGGCACTTTTTTCTGTGAATTTCCATCGTTGAAGTACCTCTAACTTTTCTAATGACAGTTTCCAAACTGAACCATCTCCAAAGGCTACAAAAATTGAATTTTCGAAACATTGTATATCAAAAATAGGAGCAGGCTGTAATTTTTTAGTAGCAACCTCCTTTTTTGTCTTAATATCTATCAAATGAATACCTTCATAGTTGTGGCCTACAATCAACAATTGCTTTTCTTCTACAAAATTCATTGCATAAATAGAATGAGGAACTTTGGCTAATAATTGTCCATCTGTAGATCTTTCTGTATCCCATAAGACCACAAATCCATCTTCTCCTGCTGATACAAATTGACTTGTATTTGAAATACTTGCTAATGAATAAATCGCTCCTCTATGCCCCTTAAGAGCATGAACTTTTTCTACCTTTATCTTTGCCATAAACTGAAAGAGTCTCTATTTTTTGTAAATTTAAGAAATATATAGTACTCTAAACAATATCATCTGTGGGAATATTTAAAACAAAGATTACTGATAACTATCTTTTGGGGATTTGGAAAATTGAAGAATCACTTGATTTCTTTCACCAAAAATATGAATTATCAGCCCAAGAATTGACTCAATATTCTCAACTCAGACATGAGGAAAAACAAATTGAACGTATGGCTGGAAGGGTATTGATCAAAGAGCTTCTTTCTTCATTAAGTCAAACTTGTTACGGTGTTTTGAACAATGAAAAAGGTAAGCCCTATCTTATTGATCAAAACTATGAATTATCTATTAGTCATTCCAAAGAGTATGTAGCTGTAATCATTTCCTTAAATGAAGAAGCAGTTGGAATAGATATTCAATTGATTGAAGAAAAGATAAGTTTTGTAGCACCTAGACTGTTTACTGAGCAAGAAATGAATGATTGTCAAACTAGCTTAACTAAGAAATGTCTTTATTGGTCAGCAAAAGAAGCACTATACAAAATACATCAGAGAAAACAGCTTAACTTCAAAAAAGACCTAAAAATTTCTCCTTTTGAACTTAAAAAAGAAGGAACATTCACAGGTTTTTTGCAAAAAAAATCCCATAACTTTTTGTATCAAGTATGGGATAATTATGTTTTGGTTTATAGTATTCCTTAGTCATCTCCTAGCAAATCCAGTAAGTTTTGCATATCATCACTAGATAATGTATTTTCTGCTTGTTGAAAAGAGCTTTTTAAGTTTCTGAGAACTCTCTTGATAATTGCTAAATTATCACAAGGACTCACATATTCTTCTGAAAAAGGAATATTCAATTTTTTCACATATTCTTCAATATCATCCCTTAGAAAAATAACTCCTCGGTTATAAGCATTGATATAATAACTCTCCTCTCCTGCCTCATACATAGTGATGAACAAGTTAGGGAGATTCACACCATAGATTGGCAAACCTAGCTTTTGAGCAATGATAATATAAATTACACTTAGTGAAATTGGATTTCCTTTTTTAGTATCTAAGACTTGGTTAATCATTGAATTTGAGGGATTGTAGAAATCTCTCATATCAGCCCCAAACTTTAATCTATCAAACAATACATTATTAATCAATCGGATTTGTTGAATATCACTTTTTGCTAATCCAGCCTCTACCCAAATTGTATGATAAATATGTTCGATTCTTTGTCTTAACTCCAATAAACTAAGATCTGGAAAATGATAAGTGGCAATAGCCCACATTCCTTTGAGAAGATCTTCTGGTGTTTCATTCTTCCACTTCAACAAGCGAAACTTTACCTCTTTAAACTCTAGTTGGCTAATTAACCTTTCAATCTCCACTTGCAAAGGAGTATTCATACCTGCCTCTTCCCAAGCGGTTTCTAATAAAGGTACAACACCTATCCCCAATTCTAATATGCGTTTTTCTACTACTTTTTTAGAATCTTCATCATCTAAAAGGGATACAAGTGCTCTTAATTCCGAATCGTTCATACTTCACAATCTTTCACAAAAAAATAATCCATGTGAGTTTTAACTACATGGATTACAAAAAAGTTTTCTACTTTATCCTATTCTTTATCCTTTTTTCCAAATACACTAAAGTGAACATATCGCTTTGGATTATCTTTCATATCAACAAATAAACTATCCAAATCCTTAACTGTCTGGTTTAAATCAGTATATAATTCCTTCTCATTAATCAATTTGGACAATGTTCCTTGACCAGAATCAACCTTAGCCACAACTGAATTTAGATTTGTTAACACCCCATTTATGTTATTGACTGTTTTCTTTAGTTCCAGATCGTTTAATGAGTCTGCTAAAGAGTTCAAGTTTGCAATTAATGGTTGTGTCTGTTTTACTGTTTCATTCAATGAATTTGATAACACAGTAAGGTTTGTTGAAATTGCTCCAATATTACGTTTATTTTCAAGCATGATTTGATTCAATACCAAAGAAGTATTTTCTAAGTTTTGAAGTGTATTTTGGAGGTTTTTCTTTGCTTGGGTATCCAAGATATTGTTAAGATTATCTACTGTTGTATTTACTCGAGTAATCACAGGATCAACCTTTGAAGATACAACATCCATTAAACCTCTATCTCTTTGAGCAATTAGAGCACCTCCACTTTGTATTGGATTCTTAATATCTCCCTTATTCTTAATAACAATTTTCTTTCCTCCTAACAATCCATCATCTGTAAGAAACGCTACTGCTTTTGAAGCAATAAGTACCCCTCTATCAATTTGAATAGAAACAAGTAAAGAATCATCTTTATCATGTTGTATTTCAATATTATCGACTCTTCCTATTTTAAAACCATTTAAGGTCACCATATTCGAGACAGTCAATCCATCTATTCTATCATAGAGGACATAGTATGTATTGTCTGTGGTAAAAAAGTCTTTTCCCTTCAAAAAGTTAAATCCCAAATACAAAAGTACACTACTTACGAGTGTCAAGAGTCCTATTTTTACTTCTCTTTTCATCAGATATTATTCTTCAATATAAGTACGATATTCTTTAAACGCTTCAAAAATAGAAGCCGCTATTTTCTGTTGATTTACTTTCTTGCCCAGGTATTGTTCTTCTTGTGAGTTTGTCAAAAAACCTGTTTCGATCAAAACACTTGGCATTGCTGTTTTCCATAACACTACAAAACCAGCTTGTTTTACTCCTCTACTTTTTCGTTTTGCAACATTTTTAAAACGTTTTTGAATTTTATCAGCAAACAATAAACTATTTTCTAGATGTTGATTTACTGAATTGGCTAACATGATATGAGAAATGGGAGAATTTGGATCATAACCATCATAATTTGCCTCATAATTATCTTCCTTTAGCACTACTGAATTCTCACGCTCTGCTACTTCTAAATTTTCAGTAGAAGTATGTAATCCCATCGCATAAGTCTCTGTCCCAAATGCTTTAGAAGGTCCTGAATTGCAATGAATTGAAATGAACAAATCACCATTTTTTTTATTTGCAATAGCAGCACGTTCGTGTAGCTCTACAAATTTATCAGCAGAACGAGTATAGATAACATTGATACTAGGATAATATTTCTTAATTTTCCTACCCAATTCTAAGGCTATACCAAGAGCAACATCAGCTTCCTCTAAATGTTTGCCTAAACAACCAGGATCTTTTCCTCCATGACCGGCATCAATTATAACAGTTTTTAGCTGATAATTTTGAATTTCTAATGGGGTGAACGAACTTAGCACGAAAATTGAACACAGCAAACTCGTGACAAATGTTTTTTTCACTTTATTGAAAGAATTTATAGTAATAATGGACATAACTTTGTGCAAAATCGCAAAATTTTATTTAAAACTGAAACATCTATTATACATTTTCATAGCATTTTTGGGCTTTGTAAATACCAGCTATGCAAATGTTTTAGAAGATTCGGTTGCAACATCAATGCCAAAGGATTCTGTCGTTCAGAAGCCTGTTGCAAAAAGTGCTATTCAAACCACAATCTCATACAATGCAAAAGATTCTATTCGTTTTGATATTGTTAATAACATTGTACGGTTATACGGTGAGGCTGTTGTAGATTATGGTACTTTTAAACTAAATGCAGATTTTATTGAAATTGACTGGAAACTAAATACAGTAACAGCTACCTATTCTACAGATTCTACTGGAAAAAAAATTGGTGTTCCTATATTTGACGAAGGTGATGACCAATACTCTGCAAATGTAATTAAGTATAATTATAAAACTAAAAAAGGATACATCTCCGAAATTGTGACAGAAGAAGGTGGTGGGTATATACAAGGGAATAATGCATTTAAAGATGAAAATGATCATTTATTAATCGAAAATGCAAAATACACTACTTGTAATCATGCAGACCCTCACTATCACTTCAAGCTAAGAAAAACGAAAGTAATCCCTGGCAAACGAGTAGTTACTGACTTTTTCAACTTATATATTCAAGACATTCCCGTTCCCCTTGGTTTACCTTTTGGTATTTTTCCATTGAGTGAAAAGAAAACTTCTGGAATCATTGTCCCAACTTATGGTTCACAAACTGATAGAGGTTTTTATTTAAGAGATGGTGGATATTATTGGGCAGTTAATGACTACATGGACATGAAATTTTTAGGAGAAATTTATGCCAATGGTGGTGGTGGTTTGAAATGGACTACTCGCTATAAATCTCGCTACAAATACAGTGGAAATTTATTTTTTCATTATCGTAATGTAGTCCGAAATGGAGACGAATACATTCGTTCTGAAGAAAGAGACTACCAATTTAGCTGGACTCACAACCCTATTGTGAGAAATGGTAGAAAGTTTTCTGCAAATGTAAATCTTGCATCTACTTCTTATAACAGTAACTTAACTACAAACCCTGATAGAAACATTGTAAATACATTGAGTTCAAATATTTCTTATTCTTTACCAATTAAAGGTACCCCTTTTAGAACAACAATAAAGGCAAGACATGAACAAAATAATGAAACTGAAGTTGTAAACTTTACATTGCCTTCATTGAATGTATCAATGACACAACAATATCCTTTTAGGGCATTAACGAAAAATATAGTAGGTAGTAAATCTTCTTTCAGAAAGTTTTATGAAAGTATTAGCATTGGTTATGGATTAAATACAGAATATCGTATTTCAAATAAAGAGTTGACTTCTTCTTTTGATGTTTATAATGAAGATGAACAAAACACAGGACAACTTGATTTAGCATCAGAAAACTTTGGTTTATTATTAGAGAGAGGAAAAATAGGCGCAAGTCATACTATTCCTATTGGAGGTACTTATAATGTAGGTAGCTTCACCTTTTCTCCTAAATTTAGCTATAATGAATACTGGTATGCAGAGAAATACAATTATAATTACATAGCCTCTGACACAAGTATTGCAGTAGATACTATCAATGGATTTCATAGAAGTTATCAATACAATACAAGACTTACAATGGAAACACGTGTGTATGGTATGTATAACTTCATAGGAAAGCACAAAACACAAGTAAGGCATACAATCAACCCTAGTGTTTCTTTGGGATACACTCCAGACTTTAGAGATGAAGATGAATTTGGATATTATCAATCCTTACAACGTAATGAAGAAGGAGATTCAATTACACTTTCTAAATATCAAAATAGTATCTATGGTAGTAGTTTTAGTGGAAAATCAGCAAGTATTGGTTTTAGCTTAAACAATGTTCTAGAAATGAAACGAAAAATCATCTCAAAAGACACAACAGAAGAGCTTAAAAAAGACTACAAAAAAATAAAATTATTAGATAGATTAAGTTTAAGTTCATCATATAACTTTATTGCAGACTCCTTAAAATTAAGTAGAATTAAAATTAATGCAAACACTCAATTATTTAACTTTATTAATATTCAAACAAACACCACTTTAGACCCTTATGTATATGATACTACAGGAGGAACACAAAGAAGAATTGATACTTATGCTTGGGAAGTAAAAGATGGAATTAATAAAATAGGTAGTGCTGAGAGTTTCTTCCTATCTGTAAACACAAGTTTGAACCCAGAAGTAAGAAACAAAATTTATAAGTCTCCAATTGCTACAGAGGAGCAATTAGAATACATTAACAATAATTCAGAAGAATACATTGATTTTAGTATTCCATGGAATTTAAATGTTGGATATACTTATAGGTATCAAAAAATTGGATTTAATGAAGCTAGTGCTACCCAGTCCTTACAGTTAAGAGGTAACATTAGTCTAACAGAAAAGTGGAAGATTGATGGAAGTGTTTCCTACGATTTAGAACAAAATGAATTTATTCTTCCTCGTGTAAACATTGTTAGAGATTTACATTGCTGGGTTATGCGTCTTAATTGGGTTCCTTTTGGACCAAGACAATCTTACGAATTCTATATTGGTGTGAAGGCACAAGTATTACAAGATTTAAAATTAACACGTAGAAGAACTTGGATTGATAGGTAATCTTAAAAAACTAAAGCCATAAAAAATCCCCAACCTTACAATAAGATTGGGGATTTACTTTTTATATTATGTATCGAAAATTACTTAGCAGCATTATCAATCCAAGATTGAACATCTTCAATAGAAGGATTAGATAATTGTAATTTCATCTTCTTTTTCAATCCACAAATTTGTGAATGAACTTTTCCTGCTTTCAATCCTTTCAAATCATCAATAAATAAATAACCTGCTTTTTGAATCACAGGAATCCATTCTGTAGGAATACCCAATTCTACATATTCTGCTTCAGTGGCATATTCTACCTTTTTCTCTGGTCTCATTTGAGGGAAGAACAAGACATCTTGAATAGAATTAGAGTTTGTCATGATCATAGACAATCTATCAATACCAATTCCTAAACCTGCTGTAGGTGGCATACCATATTCCAATGCACGTAAGAAATCCTCATCCAATACCATTGCCTCATCATCACCCATATCTCTCAAACGCAATTGGTCTTCAAAACGCTCACGTTGATCTACAGGATCATTTAACTCAGAGAATGCATTACAAATCTCTTTACCGTTACAAATTGCTTCAAAACGCTCAACAAAATCAGGATTATCAGCATGACGTTTTGCTAATGGAGACATTTCTACTGGATAATCAGTAATGAATGTTGGTTGAATCAATTTAGGCTCACATTTTTCACCAAAAATTTCATCAATCAATTTACCATATCCCATTGTCTCATCAACTTCAATATCCAATGTTTCTGCTGTTTGACGTAATTGCTCTTCTTTCATTTCAGAAATATCAATTCCTGTGAAATGTTCAATTGCTTCAAACATTGTGAAACGTTTCCAAGGACGCTCAAAGTTAATTGTATTATCTCCTACTTTCACTTCAGTAGTTCCATGAAGAGCAATGGCAACTTTTTCTACCATTTCTTCTACCAAATTCATCATCCACTTATAATCTTTATAAGCAGCATATAATTCTACCTGTGTAAATTCTGGATTATGAAAACGAGACATCCCTTCATTACGGAAATCTTTCGCAAATTCAAATACTCTATCAAAACCACCAACAATCAAACGTTTTAGGTACAACTCGTTTGCGATACGCAAATAAAGAGACATATCTAAAGTATTATGATGTGTTTTGAATGGACGTGCAGAAGCACCACCATAAATAGGCTGTAAGATAGGAGTTTCTACATCCAAGAAACCTCTTCCTACCAAATAGTCTTTCATTGTAGCGACCATTTTAGAACGCTTAATGAAAGTATCTTTAACCTCTGGATTTACAATTAAATCTACATAACGCTGACGGTATCTCTTTTCTGGATCAGTGAAAGCATCATGTACAACTCCTTGGTCATCTGTTTTTGCAATTGGTAGAGGTTTTAATGATTTTGTCAATAACTTTAATTCTTTTACATGAATTGTAGTCTCTCCTACTTGAGTTGTAAACACAAAACCTTTGATGGCAATAATATCACCAATATCTAATAACTTCTTCCAAACTGTATTATAAAGTGTTTTATCCTCTCCAGGACAAATTTCATCACGGTTTACATAAATTTGGATTCTGCCCTTTTCATCTTGAATTTCAGCAAACGAAGCTTTTCCTTGTACACGTACACTCATAAGACGACCAGCAATACGAATATCCTTATAATCAGTCTTTCGCTTCTCATAATTCTTAAGAATATCAGCTGTACTCGTATTCACTCTAAACTCCTCAGAAGGATAAGGTTGAAACCCCATCTTCATCAACTCTTCTCGCTTATTGCGTCTTACAATTTCTTGTTCGCTTAAAAACATGATTAGTATTTATTATTTAATGTAATAATTTCTTTTCACTAAGAAACAAATATACTCAAAACATAGAATTTTTCGGAATTTTCTACTTGTTTCTCTTTTGTCTCATACCATATAAAGCATCCAAGAATAACATTGATTCTATGGAAATTCCTCTAGATTTTGCTTTTTGCTCTACTTTACTTTTCCATTCCTGATTGGTTTGAATACCTTGAACTTTAGCCCAAACAGAGTCAACACCAAAACTTTTAAAAAGTGAATCTTCTTGATTTAATACATAAATAGCTTCTAAAGCTATCATCATATTAGGAGAAATATTTTTTTCTTGAGCCTTCTTTTTCACACTCTCAAACCAATTATTATCACCTTGAATATATTGATATTTACCTAAGAAAATTTCTTCTAGTTCTTGTTGTTTAAGCACATCAGCCTCTTGTATCGTATACATTGCATCAAGCACAAGCATTACATCTTCATGAATTTCTTTTTCGATTGCTTTATTTTTCACAGAGTTCACCCATTTCTCTGATGCCTTAATCTTACTAATTTGCTTTAACAACTTTTCCTCATCATATTTTTTAAATTGAGGGTATTCATCTTTCAAGACATAAATTGCATCCAAACATTTCATAATTTCAACAGATAAGTTTTTTTGTTTTGCTTTCAAAACAACTCTCTGTAACCAGGCTGATTTTTTCTCAATTTCTTTAATTGTTCCCAAAATCTTTTCTTCCTCTTGAATTTTAGGTAGAGAACTCACAATTTCTTCAACAGAATAACTCTCCAATTGAATTGGTGTAAATTCATAAACACGAATACCCAAATGATTATTATCAAATCCTGTGCGTTTGAATACTTCAGAGAATTTCTTCACCAATGTACCATAAGGATCAACATATTCCTCAAAAGATTGAATTAACATTATCTTACTATAATCCTTAAGTTCTTGGTATTTCATCCAAGAAGCATCATTACCCACATATACATGCTCTTTCCTTAAATTTGCTCGCAAAGCTTCTCTATCATCAAGTAAAGAAGGCATGTAATAATAAGTGAATACAATTTCTAGATCTGTCGTTTGTAAGAAAACAGCTCCCTCACCTTTAATTGTTTTTTTCACTTGAAACAAAATAGACTTCACATCTTGGTGTCTATAATTCTTGATTTCTAAACGTGTAAGCATCACTAAAACCAAAACACCAAAAGGTATCATCTTATACATTGGTGGAATTGGCAAACTTTCTAACAATACTCCCAAAAGAACCACAGAGCCTATTGTCACATAAACAACATCTTGGAAAATATAAGGTGTTTGGAAAACAAGTGCCCAAACAAAACTCCCGATAATAGGAAGGAAAAACCACAAAATAGTACTCAATGTCTTTACCTTCTGCTCTACATCATTTTGCTTATTTGTAACATGATAAAATAATGTTCCTGCACCTACAACAAGAAAAATCAAAGCATAAACAATTAACAAATCAAGCCCCATTGCCATATCAATTAAACCATTGATCAAATCCTCCCAACTAGGATTTTGAGGAACTGTTTGTCTTTCTTGACCAAATAACTTCAATAACCAAGGAACATACAATAAGAACGCTCCAAATACTCCCAATAAAACCTTAACAAGGATTTCTTTACTGTCTTTTAATAAAGCTATCACTACAATAAGTTGAATTAGCAACAAAAACCAAGTTAATGTATGTGTATATAATAGTAATGTATTTACAATTAAAAGACCTATAGCACCTGTCCATTGTTTATTTTTCCATATTTCAAAAAAGAAATAAAAAGACCAAACAGAAAGTAATGAAGATAAGGTATAATACTGTACCTCATGAGAATAATGCAAATCAAGACCTGACATTAAAAATAAAAGAGAGGTGTATATTACTACATTTGGTTTGAAATGACGAACTGTTAAAAAATACAATGAGCCTGCTGTAAAAGCACTTAATAACACACTAAGTAATCTTAAGCTTGAATCTTCAAAACCCACTATCTTTGTCCACAAAGACAATATTATCAAATAAAAGGGTTGCAATAATTTTAAGTCTGTATGTTCTAAAACAGTACCCCAATCTTTCTGAACATTTAGTACATTTACGATTTCATTATTCCATAACCCAATATTATCTGGGAAAAAAAATTTTAATAAAAAATGTAGGATGACAACTCCTACCAAAATAAGCCAGTGGTTTTGTTTCATAACAACAAAATTTCTTGTAAATGTTTATTATTTTCTATATTAGAGTTATAAAATATTTAATCATTATTACCCTAAAGCCTCATTTACTAAAATGAAAATCTTTATATTTGGGCTGATTAAACTACTGTATCTAAGTATTTTAATACTTAATTACAGCCAAGGTAAACAATTATTAAACAAAGAAGGTTTTATATAATTCAAGATTATTGAACAAAGATAATCTCAAAAAGATCTTCGATTTACTCACCAAGTAAAATTTAAATACTAAAATAAGAGTACAAAATTATTAATTTTAATTAAAAAAATGAAAATCTCTATAACAAAGCTGATCAATTATTTTTTAGTTCCTTTCTCTCTTTACATGTATTCTTGTGATAGTAATGATGAGTCAGAAACTCCAGTTAGTCAAGTACACAACAATAGTGAAGTATACAATAGCTATAACTACTATCAACAGAATCAGTCATCAGTAACTTTTTTTGACAATACAAATAAACTATGGGCACACCGCATAAACAAAACAGACGATATAGAATCTGCACTGAAAAACTTTTATGGAGTTGAAATAGATGTTTTCTATGAAACAGATGAAAAATACTTTGATGTTAGACATGATGGAAATCCAACAGGACTTTCTTTAGAAGAATATTTTGAAAGTATTAATAACCCAGAGTACCACTATTATTGGTTAGATTTCAAAAACCTATCTGAAGGTAATTCTATGGCATCATATACAAGACTCTATGAAGTATTGAAAAAGTTTGACATAATGGATAATGTAATTATCGAAGCTAGTAGTCCAGAAGCATTAGGTTACTATGCAGATAAGGGGATATTCACAAGTTATTGGATTCCTTGGATAAGCTCTCCATCTTCTACATCAAATAATATGACTGCAGCAAAAGTTCAATACTATTTAGACAAATACTCTTTTAGTGTGATATCTGCAGATTATCGAATGTACCCATTTATGAAAAACTATTTCCCTAACTATAATAAACATACATGGGTGAAAAACATAGATGTACCAGGAGGTGAAGAAGAGGCAATAATAATAGCAAAAGAAATAGCAGAAGACCCAACAGTTAAAGTAATTTTAGTAAACACATCCTACAATTTCTTAATGGAATAATTAAAACAGGTATATTTTTCACTAAGTTTGGCGTCAATTAAACCAAACACAAAATGTCAATAAAAAAAACTGTTTCTATTATTGTCTCTGTTTATAATGAACAGGAGGTTTTATATGAGTTTTGGAAAGAATTATATGCAGTTATAAAAAAAATTAAAAATTATAATTTCAATGTAATTTTTGTTAATGATGGAAGTAAAGATAATAGTCAAGAAATAATTGATTCATTCATTAGTGAAGAGTTACTCCCTAATGTTTTTGTAAAAACAATAGAGTTTTCGAAAAATTTTGGTCATGAAGCTGCAATGATTGCAGGAATTGATGAAAGCAATGATGACCTTCTAATATGTTTAGATGCTGACTTACAACATCCTCCTAAAAATATTCATAAAATAATCAAAAAGTATGAAGAAGGTCATGAAATTGTGTTAATGAAACGTATCACTAGAGCTGATAACAGTTTTATAAAAAACTATTTATCAAAACTATTTTACAAAACTATTTTATGGCTTTCAGAAACAAGTTTTGAACAGAATGCTTCAGATTTTTTTATGATTTCAAAAAATGTAGCACAAGTTCTAAAAAATAATTTCAGAGAACGCAACCGTTTTTTAAGAGGGTTTATTCAAATCATCGGATTCAATTTAACGACTATAGAATATAATGCACCTGCACGTTTTAGTGGAGAATCAAATTATTCATTTATTGAACTAGCAAAACTAGGGTTTACAGCAATATTTGCTTTCTCAAATAAACCTTTACGTCTATCTTTATTATTCTCATCATTATTTTTTTTGTTTTCTCTCATACTTAGTATATATACACTATTTACTTATTTCTTTGGCAACAAACCTCCAGATGGCTATACAACTCTCATTATATTCCAAAGTATTGGTTTTGCTGTGATTTGTTTTTTAATATCAGTCATCTCTATATACTTTGGTAAAAGCTTAGAAGAAATACGAGACAGACCTATTTACTTAATTAAAAGTACTAAAACATCAAACAAATAAAACTTTATAAAAAAGGCTACATTATTGGTAATTCTCACAGAGAAAATAAACAAATTTATCTTTACCATTGTAGTCATATATAGAAACATAAACAAATTGTTAATTTGAAGGAAAAGCATTCGCCTTTTGAGAAAAATTCATAAATTACGTGTATATTTGTAGAATACTTTTTTCAACATTTCATATTTTAGATAAAGATTATGATTGAATTGGATATAAATTCATTGGAGAGTTGGTCTGGAGCGAAGGATAGACCACTTATTATTGCGGGTCCTTGTAGTGCAGAAACTGAGGAACAAATCATGACAGTTGCTAAACAATTGTCTGAACAACATATTGATATTTTACGTGCTGGTATTTGGAAACCACGTACAAGACCGGGTGCATTTGAGGGAATCGGAGAAGATGGTCTTAAATGGATGAAACAAGCAAAAGAGGAAACAGGCTTAAAAATTGGTACTGAAGTAGCAACTCCTGAGCATGTTGAATTGGCTTTAAAATATGGTGTTGATGCACTTTGGATTGGAGCTAGAACAACAGTAAATCCTTTCTCTGTTCAAGAAATTGCAGATTCTTTACAAGGAGTTGATGTTCCTGTTTTAATCAAAAACCCTATCAATCCTGATAATGGTCTTTGGATTGGAGCGATTGAGCGTGTACATAGAGCTGGTGTTCGTAGTATTGCTGCTATTCACAGAGGATTCTCTACTTATGAGAAAACTAAGTACAGAAACAAGCCTATGTGGCAATTAGCTATTGAATTAAAACGTTTAATGCCAAATATTCCTATCATTAACGACCCTTCTCATATTGGAGGTAAGCGTGACTTAGTTGCTGATATTTGTCAGAGAGCTATGGATATGGGATTAGATGGGTTAATGATCGAATCTCACCCTAATCCAGATGAAGCTTGGTCTGACGCTGCTCAACAAGTCACTCCAGATGCTTTAGGTACAATCTTAGCTAATTTAACAATTAGAAAAGAGGCTGCTAGTGCTGATGGTTCTTTAGATGATTTAAGAGAGCAAATTGATCGTGTAGACAAAGAAATTTTAGAAGCTATTTCTGAACGTTTCAAAATTGTCGAAGAAATCGGTGAATATAAGAGAGATAACAAAATCACTACGCTTCAAATGAATCGTTGGGATGCTCTTTTACAAGACAAAATTTCAAAGGCTAATGGATTAAACTTAAATGATGATTTTGTAAAAGCAATTTATCAATTAATTCACAAAGAATCTGTAAAAAGACAAAGTGAAATTGCTGAAAACATCAATGCTTAATTAAAAGTAATTGATAGCTATCATATATTATTAAATGAAAGGGCAACTCTTTGGGTTGCCCTTTTTTATTAAAAATACTGCAATAATTACAATGAAAAATAATGTAATCATTTCTCATAATCTTAAAGAAAAGATAGGTGAGTTTCTTAGTAATCGTGCATATTCACAATATGTTATCTTAGTAGATGATAACACAGAAAGAGATTGTTTGCACAAGGTTTTACCTTATTTTGAAAATGCAAAGGTGATCTCTATTCCACATGGAGAGGAAGAGAAAAACTTAACTACTTGCATCAATATTTGGCAACAAATGACTGACTTCCATTTAGACCGAAAAGCTTTAATGATTAATCTAGGTGGTGGTGTGATTGGAGATATGGGGGGATTTTGTGCTTCTACCTACAAAAGAGGTATTGAGTTCATTCAAATACCAACTACTCTCCTATCTCAAGTTGATGCTAGTGTTGGTGGAAAATTAGGAGTAGATTTTAAGACTTTCAAAAACCATATTGGTGTTTTCAACCAACCTCAGGCTGTATTTATTGATACTGATTTTTTAGAGACCTTGGATCCTCGTGAAATCCGCTCTGGTTTTGCAGAAATCATCAAACATTGTTTGATTAAGGATGCTAAAAAATGGAAAGAAATCATCCAAATTCCTTATGAAAAACAAGATTGGGAAGATCTAAATAAACATTCTGTAGCTATTAAGGAATTTGTCACAGAAAACGATCCAGAAGAAAGAGGTCTTAGAAAAATACTAAACTTTGGACATACAATAGGTCATGCCATTGAAAGCTTCAATTTAGAAATTGCATTAGAAAATAATATAGAGCGTAAGTTTTTGCATGGGGAGGCAATTGCTATTGGAATGATTTGTGAAAGCTTTGTAGCCAAAGAAAAAGGGTTTATTTCTGATAATGATTTACAAGAAATTGCAGAATACATTATCAAAATATATGGTCACCATCCTGTGAATGAAGAAGATTTTGAAGAAATCATCTCACTTACAATTCATGATAAAAAGAATGAGAACAATATAGTATTAGCATCTTTATTGGAAGAAGTAGGAAATGCAAACTTTAATCAACCACTTTCCGCCAAAGACATTAAAGATTCAATTTTATACTACAACCAATTGATCTAAAACAAAAAAGGCTATTCAACAAATTGAATAGCCTTTTTCATTATTATATTTTAATATTTCTTAAGCCTCAGAAGGAACTACTGATACATAAGATCTATTTTTTCTTCCTTTTCTGAACTCAACAGTACCATCAACCAAAGAAAACAACGTATGATCTTTTCCCATACCTACATTTTCACCTGGATGGTGTTGTGTTCCTCTTTGTCTAACTAAGATATTTCCTGCTACAGTAGCTTGACCACCATAAATTTTAACGCCTAAACGCTTACTTTCTGACTCTCTACCGTTTTTAGAACTACCAACTCCTTTTTTATGTGCCATGATTTTTAAATTTTTAAGCTTCTAAAATTAAGCTGTGATGTTTTCAATTAAAACTTTAGTGTATTGTTGTCTGTGACCGTTTCTTCTCTTGTATCCTTTTCTTCTTTTCTTTTTGAAAACGATAACTTTATCACCTTTTACTTGAGCTAAAATTTTTGCACTTACAGAAGCACCTGAAACTACAGGAGCACCTACTTGTACATTTCCTTCATTCTCTACCAACAATACTTTATCAAATGTTAACGCCTGACCTTCTTCTCCCTCAAGCTTATCAACGTAGAGATACTTATCGTTCTCTACTTTATATTGCTTTCCAGCAATTTCTAATATTGCGTACATATTATTATACTCTATCTTAAAACAAATTTGAACCACAAAATTAAGTATTTGTCTCTTAAAATCAAACACCATACTCAAAAACATTTTTTTTCATTTATACCAACCTATCCATACTCTCTATTTGGCAAAAAGCTTTTCTTGAAATAACAAAACATAAAAAACTAAAAATCAGAAACTTAAATACAAAACAAAAAGTTTTGTACGTTTCAACTAGTCAAAGCTGTTCTACATAATTAGCCTTTGATTTTGTCGTTTTTTTCAACATATTTGTAAGCGTTGCAAAGCATAGAAGATCTTGAAATTTTCTATAAAAAAGCTTTGTATTTTAGATAGACTTTAAGCAAGAGAATTATGATGAATGAGCCAATATTACAGGAAGACAAAAACCGTTTTGTAATATTCCCTATCAAGCATGATGATATTTGGGAGTTTTATAAAAAGGCGGAAGCTAGTTTTTGGACAGCAGAGGAGATCGATTTAAGTCAAGACCTAAAAGACTGGGAAACATTAAATCCAGGAGAGAAACATTTTATCTCTCATATACTAGCTTTCTTTGCAGCAAGTGATGGAATTGTAAATGAAAACTTAGCGGAAAACTTTGTATCTGAAGTACAATATGCAGAAGCAAAGTTCTTTTATGGATTCCAAATTATGATGGAGAATATCCATTCAGAAACATATTCCCTTCTCATTGATACTTATATCAAAGATTCACAGGAAAGAACTCACTTATTCAATGCATTAGAAACTGTTGATTGTGTAAAGAAAAAAGGAGAATGGGCTCTTAAGTGGATTGAAAGTGATTCTTTTGTAGAAAGATTATTAGCTTTTGCTGCTGTAGAAGGAATTTTCTTCTCTGGTAGTTTTTGTTCTATCTTCTGGTTGAAGAAAAGAAATTTAATGCCAGGACTTACATTTTCTAATGAACTTATTTCTAGAGATGAGGGTTTACATTGTGATTTTGCTTGTCATTTATACAATAGACACATCATCAACAAAGTATCTCAAGAGAGAATCTACGAAATCATCCTAGATGCTGTAGAAATCGAAAAAGAATTTGTAACAGAAGCTTTACCTGTTAATTTAATTGGAATGAATGCAACATTAATGACTCAATATATTGAGTTTGTTGCTGATAGATTATTAGTTTCATTAGGTTGTGAAAAGCACTTTAATGCAACAAATCCATTTGACTTTATGGATATGATTTCTCTACAAGGAAAAACTAATTTCTTCGAAAAAAGAGTGGCCGAATACCAAAAAGCTGGTGTAATGCAAAGCCAAGAAGAAGAAACTAAAGGAGATATGTTCTCTTTGGATGAAGATTTCTAGTCTTCATATAATCAAAATTTAATAAAATAAGATAACCCATCTTAATTGCACATTCATTGTGTCTTTGTTTATTGAGATGGGTTTTGTTTTCTCTTTTTTTTAGTGAAGTTATTGCAACTAAAAAAAAAGAATAAGATATAAGTTTACCCAAACAAAAATATTTCATAACAGATGTTAGTAGTAAAAAGAGATGGACATAAAGAGTCTGTAAAATTTGACAAGATTACTGCGAGAATCGAAAAATTATGCTACGGTTTAGACACTCGATACGTAGACCCTGTTATTGTTTCCAAAAAAGTAATTGATGGTATTTATGATGGTGTGACAACTGTCCAATTAGACCAATTGGCTTCAGAAACAGCAGCATCAATGACAACTACTCACCCAGATTATGCAATTTTAGCTGCCCGAATTGCTATTTCAAACTTACATAAAGAAACAAGCAAGTCTTTTTCTAATACAATGAAGAGACTTTATACTTATGTAGATGAAAAAACAGGCTTAAATGCTCCTCTTTTATCAAAAGAGACCTACCAAGCAATCAAAAATAATGCAGCAAAATTAGATGAGTCTATTATTTATGATCGTGATTTTAATTATGATTATTTTGGATTCAAAACATTAGAGCGTGCTTATTTAGTAAAGCTAAAAGGAAAAATTGTAGAACGTCCTCAACACATGTTGATGCGTGTTGCTGTTGGTATTCATGGAGAAGATATTGAGAAAGTAATTGAGACATATAATTTATTGTCTGAGAAATGGTTTACTCATGCCACTCCTACTCTATTTAATGCTGGGACTCCTAAACCTCAATTATCTTCTTGTTTCTTGTTAACAATGAAAGAGGATAGTATTGAGGGAATTTATGATACATTAAAACAATGTGCTAATATTTCTCAATCTGCTGGTGGTATTGGATTAAGCATCCATAAAATCAGAGCTACAGGTTCTTATATTAGAGGTACAAATGGTGTTTCTAATGGTATTGTACCAATGCTTCGTAATTTCGATATGACTGCTCGTTATGTTGATCAAGGTGGAGGAAAAAGAAAAGGAAGTTTTGCTGTTTATTTAGAACCTTGGCATGCAGATATCAAGTCATTTTTAGATTTGAAGAAAAATCATGGTAAAGAAGAAGCAAGAGCAAGAGATTTGTTTTATGCTCTTTGGACTCCAGATCTTTTCATGCAAAAAGTTAAAGATAATGATAAGTGGCACTTGTTCTGTCCAAATGAATCTCCAGGTTTGGCAGATGTATATGGAGAGGAGTTTGAAGCTTTATATAACAAGTATGTAAAAGAGGGACGTTATCGTGAAGAAATCAATGCACAAGATTTATGGTTCTCTATTCTTGAGTCTCAGATCGAGACAGGAACACCGTATATGTTGTACAAAGATGCTGCAAATAACAAATCAAACCAGAAAAATTTAGGTACTATTCGTTCAAGTAACTTATGTACTGAAATTATGGAATATACTGCTCCTGATGAGATTGCAGTATGTAACTTGGCTTCTATTGCGCTTCCTAAATTTATTACAGATGGTAAATTCGATCACCAAAAATTATTTGAGGTGACAAAAGTAGCTACTCATAATTTAAATAAAATTATTGATGTTAATTACTATCCTGTAGAGGAGGCTAAAAACTCAAATATGCGTCATAGACCAATTGGTCTTGGAGTACAAGGTTTGGCTGACGTATTTAGTTTATTACGTTTACCTTTTACTTCTCCAGAAGCAAGAAAATTAAATAAAGATATCTTTGAAACAATCTACTTTGCTGCTCTTACAGCTTCTCATGAAGCAGCAGTAAAAGAAGGTCCTTACTCTACATTTGAAGGATCTCCAGCATCCGAAGGTATCTTACAATTTGATATGTGGGGAGTAACTCCTGATTCTGAAAACTGGGATTGGGATGAACTAAAAGAGAGAATTAAGAGAGATGGTATTAGAAACTCATTATTAGTTGCTCCAATGCCTACTGCCTCTACTTCTCAAATTTTAGGTAACAATGAGTGCTTTGAACCGTATACGGCCAATATTTATACAAGACGTACATTGTCAGGTGAATTTATTGTTGTAAACAAACACTTACTGAAAGACCTTATTAATTTGGGCTTATGGAATGATGATATGAAGAACCAATTGATGGCAGAAAATGGTTCTGTTCAAAACATCCCTGGTATCCCTGATCATATCAAAGAGCTATATAGAACTGTTTGGGAAATTAAGCAAAAGGATTTGATTGATATGTCTGCTGATCGTGGTGCTTATATTGACCAAAGTCAAAGCTTCAATGTTCACATGCCTAATCCTAACTTTGGAAAATTAACTTCTATGCACTTCCATGCATGGAAACAAGGATTGAAGACAGGAATGTATTATTTACGTACAAAGGCTGCTGCTGATGCAATTAAGTTTACAGTTGATCAAAGCAAATTGAATCAAGCTCCTGTTGCAACTCTAGCTCAATCCAAAACAACTGATGAAAACCAATCTGATATGATGTGTTCTTTGGACAATCAGGATGATTGTTTAGTATGTGGTAGTTAATTATACTTCACACATCAAATAAAAAAGCTGTCTTTTGTAAAGACAGCTTTTTTATTTAAAAACTTTTAGTAGATTTTAATTAGAGTTATTGAATTACTTGTTTCACTCTAAATATTGTACAAGCAAATGAATCACCTACAGGTCTTTGACTACCATCATCATTATCACTATGATCAATTACCTTAAGCTCATATTCACCTTTTAGTTTTACTTTTTTTCCTTTGTATTGACTCAATGTTTTCAAATAGCCTTCCTTATAAGCAAGTACTATTTCTCTCCCATTATCTAATTGTAGCACAAGATACTCACTTCCTTGAGCACAATAACTTTGTGTAGATTTTGACCAACCTTTTTCAATCAATATACCTTCAATTTCTTTAACTGTTTGTTTCTTATTCTGAGCTATTCCAAACCATGCAACCATTAAAAAGGTAATGGTTAATGTTACTTTTAAAAATTTCGTCATCATAACTTTCTTATTTTATCAAAGCACTTGCAAAAGGGCTCCACCATACTGTTTTGATTCCTGTAGTTTGTAATGTTTGTCTTGTCCATTCATTACATGTTTTTAGGAAATAATATGAACCTTGTGCCTCATAAAAAGCATTTGGCAAACCTTTATATGCTTGATTGTGAATTAATATTGGTTTATTATCTTTTAACTGGAACGAGTTTTTAATGGTAATAGTTAGCTTTTCGTACTGTTCTTTTGTGATCCATATTCCTTTTACAGAGCTTGATTCTTCATTGAGCAAAGAAGAATAGTAAGTAACATGCATAGCTGTTTCACTCTTCCAGAACATTGCATGAAAAGCAGTAGAAAAAGTTAAGTCTGACCAAGTAGGAGTATTCAAATAAAATCCTTTATCCCCCCAACCAAAAGCAGTGTACTTACTATTAAGTCCTTTTCCGTCACTCAGCAGAGGACGCCAATCGCATACTTCATGATTAGTAGGAACAGCAATGTCTGTATGAACTCCATTAGAAACAACAAAAATCTTCACTCGATCTTGGCTAGTTGCTTCTTTAAAGCTTTTATTGACAATAATATACTCCGACAACTTAGCAGTTACCCAGTACAATAAAACAACTAAAACAAGGCTTAGCAATACATATATAAAGCCTTTAAGTATTATTAGCCACATCTTTTTTCTTTCGGTAGTCAATGATTAAACGGATTAAAAATAGCGTTAATAAAACAAATAATATGAAGAAACCTCCCCAAATCCATGAAATACTCTCAAAAAATTGAATTTCTTTTTTTCGCCACTCTTTCAATGGCTTTTTCATTTTTTTCAATTCAGTAATCGGCATTGATAAAACACCTTCCTTCTTATACAATTCCTCTTCTGAATACGTTGCTTTTTTCACGGTATCATTACCTAATCTGAATTGATATTCTTGATTTCGATACAAATAAGCAACCATGTATTTATTTAATTCATAAGCATGAATATCTTTCAAGATCAAAGGTTCTTTTTCATTGTGTTCTACTCTCAACACAAGTTTTTTCACAAAAAGTCGATCAAAAGTCAGTGTATTATCCTCTCCTAACTTTAACTCAAAAGTATTGAGAAACTTCTCCTTTTGTTCACCATTCTCTTCATACACTTGGTAGAGCTTTGCTTTATTTTTATGGTTCTTATTTCGCTCATTAAACTCAAATTCAAGTCTATCCAAAAAGTGTTTTTGATAAAAAGAAATATAGAATGTGGTTATCTTTTTTTCTTTATCAAAATACTGTTCGAACAAGGGTTCTTTAATTTTTGTATATGCTTTTTCTAGAATAGAACGATGATTGCTACCCAAAGAAACAAAGTCAAAATTTTGCCTCAATGAATCTAAATAAGTAATGCGAAAATACTTGAAATTATTTTTTCCTAGATTAATTACTTTCTCTTGTACAGTATCTTTATCTCCTATTTTTTGAGAACGAGCAGGATTCCATTTGAACTCTCTTGCGAAAGTTTTCCAATCATTTAAGTTATCACTACCTTGAATTCTAAATTGCTTTGTGATGTCTTGATTTTTAACACGCAACACAAATTCTTTGAAAGGACTTAGGTTTTTCTTTTCCAGAATTAGAGAAGTATCTGTCTGATTTTTAATTGTAAACTCTTCAAAGACTGGTTCATATTTCTTTATGTCTTCACAATATAGATAATAAGGAACTTCATTCCCTTTATTATCCAATAAACGCATATCACCTAAGCTTGCTTTTGTTTTTCCTGTAATTGTTGGAGGTAGAAAAATTTTGTAAAAACCTGTTCTTTTAATTGGCTTCACCCCTACTTCAACATCATATAACCTTTGAGAAAAAGCTGGAAGTACAAGAAAAACACTACTAATGAATACAATTATACTTTTCATACTACCCTTTTTTTTCTTCTTTCTGTGCCCAAAACTTCTTCAATTTCTGGTACATAAATGATATGACCAATAGAATGCACCCAAGAGCAATCAACACAATGATTCTTTGACTTTCATTGAGATCTTTGATATCAAAGACAAATAACTTTACAAAGGCAGTTACAAATAATACTAAAGAGGCTATTCGTAAATCTTTCAACTGTTTTTGGACTCCTGCAATCATCAAACCTAAAGAACAAAGTGCCCACAAAATTGGGTATCCAATGGTATGTGATGAAGTCAATATTGCAGGTATTGTTTCTATATTTTCATAGCCAATCAATACCATAACATGATCCAATTCTATACTCAATGTTAATACAATCAAAATGGCGGTAAACCACAATAAACCACGATAGATATTAGAACCTAAAGTATCTGTAGGCTGCATATAACGAACAAGGTTTATCAAAATCCACATTGAAAAAAATACACCAGCATAATGTACCGTGAAATAATAAGAAGCATAAGAATGATACACTAAATAAGCATCTCGTAATTCAATAACTTGATGTTGTACCATGGTAGCTTGATAAATAATCACAACAAACCCTAAGATATGAGCAGCTATTAATATGATCTTTTCTTGTTTCCAGTTAGCAAACATTTGCAGAAACAACACAAAAACAGCAGCATAAACACCATGAGCAATATGCCAGAAACGATATTCCTCTATCAAATGAATGATTTGATAATGTAATTCTAATGCAATTGTGAGATATACAATACTTACACTAAATAAACTACAAATGACACGAAGACTACGAATTGGTATTTTATTGAATAAAACCCTAGTTTCAGAGTCTTCATGCTGAAGTGTATTCATAAACAACACTACAGAAATGGAAACAATCACACCTGTAATAAATCCTGCATTTATAATAGGAGGCAAAATACCTTGTTGATTCATCAAGTAAAGATTCCTCCAATCGATTGCTAAGCTCCCAACCATCAAAAAGAAGATCAAAAATGCCATCAAACGAATGAGTTTAATACCCGAACGCTGTGATAACCATAAAAATATTGTTGCCTCACAAGCCCAAAACATTGTAATATAATTACTCTCCAATTGAATAGGACCAGCCAATGAAGCATAAGTAATGGTTAATGCTACAAGTAGAAAAACAAAATTACGGTCAACCTCTTTCCATTTATAAAAAATAAAACTTAGTATTCCATTAAAAACAGCTAAAGAACCCGCAAAAACCCCTTTTTGTGAAGGATCTAACAAGAATAAACCTAATGTAAAAAAGAACGAGTTTGCACTCAATAATATTAAATAATCAAAACCTTTAAATTCCTCTTTCTTGCGAATATTGATGATAACAATACCCAAAAAGAAAATAATGAAGTAAATGGCTCCAAATAAAAAAGCTATTTCCTTAGAGTAAGTATATTTATCATGATACAAATACAACCACCCTCCAAACATCACTAATGTAAAGTCATAAGCAACAATGTAAAAGGTCTTCCATTTCTTAAAAATAGAAACAGCTAACATCCCTAAATTTAAGATCAATAAGTAAGACCACAACAGCAGATAGTTTTCCGCATCTCCACCTACCATAATTGGTGTAATAAAACCACCAATAATTGCAATAGCACCCAATTGCAAGCGATTATATAAAACCGCAAAACTTGCCATAAACAGAGTTGTAGCGATGATTAGTCCAAAAGCCCAATATTTAGAGATTAAGGTATATTGTTGGTAAGAAAAACCAATGGTAAAATAAAAAATAGCAAAACCTCCTCCAATTAAAACAGAACTAAACGACTTATATCTTTGACGAAGAAAATAACCAATGATAATCAAAAAAATACTAGAAGACATCCCTACAAAAACACGTCCTACTGGTTCTAACCAAGCTTGATCAATCGCGTATTTCATGAAAAAGCCAACCCCTATTACTAGAATGGCAATTCCTATCTTATTAATTAATTGTTCCCCAATGAACTTCTCTACACTGGGGTACAATGCTCTAATATCCCTACTCTTTCTAATAAATGAATCTAAAACTTCCTTTCCTGCCGTTTGTAAGTTTTCTACAGGTGTCTTGTCTGCTCCCAATTGCTGCTGTAAAGCAACATTTGTCTTTTTTTGCTCAGATGTTAAGTCCTCCACTCGATGACTCAAGTTATTTAACTTCTTGAGTAATTTACGTTGAGAACGCAATTGCAACAGAATGATGGCAATAAGCCCAATCACTAAATAAGGAAGATATTCACTATTTAAGAGTTGCTCCATTTATTAATTAATAACCTAACTGAGGATGTTTTTGAAATATTTGAGGAGAAAAACCGACCCTATGTTCTGGGTGACGTATTACTCGCTTCATAACATAATCAAACAATAGAGGATTATAGCGATAAATTTCATTTAATAAGGTTCTCTCCTTCCCCGAAATATACCCCATTTTTTCCATTTTTTTGGTATGAACCAGTACATTAATTGCAGGTAGAGGGTAATCACTACCATTTAATAAACGAGAATGCAAATCTGTTCTTGTCAAAATTGAATCTAAAACTTCCATTCTATTAAATTGTGTAATGGCAGAAATATCTGCATACAATAATGTTTGATAACAAGGATTACTCATCATTCTAAAAAATAAATCGATATTAGACACACGTTCTTTCTTTTCACTATCAAGATCTACATTGTCTCCCAAACTCGCACAATGTGCCATAATCACACGTACTCCATGATCTAAAGGTAGTCTAAGGAATAATGGATTTCCATAATCTTGATCTTCTGCGGCATCTACTGCCCCCTCATGTCCTGCATGACTCAATAATGTCATATTATACTTTTTCATAATTTCATAATAGGGAATACATTTAGGAGAAGAAGGATTCATTCCCATAGCGTTTGGCAACCACTTCACTTGCTTGACTCCTTTTTTTGCCCATTTTTCTAACTCTTCCAAAGCATCTTCTCGATAAGGGTGTACTGAAATACAAGGGATAAAATAATCAGGATATTGAATACAAATAGAATCTACGTACTCATTTGGAACATAAAAATGTGTCTTCTCTTCATTGACACTACCATCCTCATTATAGTATTTATCAAAACCCAATAAAACCAATTTACTATTGGGTTGAAAACCATTTTCCATCAATTCAATTAGTCGTTCTACATACTCCTTGTCTGCCAACTCTTCATTTTTAACACCAGAAGCACGTAGATAAATCTTGTAACGTAAGTGCTCAGAAACATGTAATGGATCCCTCATATCACTATGTACTGAACAACCAGAAAGCCCATATCCAACCCCTACCAAATGAGCGTGATAATCTCGAAAACTATCAATATCTTCAAAACATTTATCAACTAGTTCTTGAGCTTCTTCGCTTAATTCATATGTCTTCACATCGTGAAAAGGAGCTGACAATTCATAAAACAACCAATATCCACCAACAATAAGTAAAGCAACAATACTAAATGTAATCCAAACTTTTTTCATAAGAAATAATCATTAAAATTGAGATGGTAAAATTATGAGCTTATAAAAAAAGACTGGCTCATAGTTTATAAGTTTGCGGACTTTTCTTTATATTCATTAAAAACTAAATTATGATAATTATGAAATTTTTATTTAGAACTTTAATCTTGATTAGTATTACTTCATTAATGAGCTGTACGGTAAGTGATGACTCAAGTAGTAGCGTGAGTGGTGATCGTCTTTTTGATGAACAAGGAGTACAAATTACTTTGGAGTGGAATACAGGAAGCGGTAGTGAACAAGCAAAACTAGATGCTAACCTAGATTTATCCATTGAACTAGAAAGCAAAGAAATCTTAGTTTCTGATTGGACTACTTCTTTCGAAACAGTAGAATTACTTTCTTTCTACAAAGATGAAACTTACTATGTAAAACCTTTCTACGCAGATGGATCTAAAAATGTAGACTATACAATTTATGTAAGAGGACTTAGTAATACAGATAATAGCTTTAGTTATAAAGGTTCTATGACTACAGGAGAAGTTGGTCTATATGAAACTGGTCTTAGAATTACAAAAGAAGGAAACGACTATATTCTTAAGTAAAAAACTTGGATCACTTAAAAAGCATAGTACATAGTCTTGATGTAGAAGACTATAAAGAGTTTAAGATTTTTTTAAATCGCTCAAGAAAAAAGTCTAGTCGAAAAGATCTAGACCTTTTTTTATTATTACAGGAAGAAAAAGAATATTCTCGTGATGAACTATTACTGATTCTATACCCAGAAGATAAGAATCTAGAAGCATATCATGCCACACGAAAAAGGTTGATCAAACAACTTAATGAATTTATCTACCTCCAAAGAATTAAGAGAGATAGTACTCGTATTGCACAGATTACGAGTAATATCTCTTTATGTGAACATCTTTTTGAAAAGAAAAAAGAAGAAACAGCTTGGCATTATGTTCAAAAGACGGAAGAATTAGCTACAAAGGGAGAACATTACGGACTTTTAAATCAACTTTATCGCTTAGCCATTTTATACTCTTTAACTGAAGGAGCCCCTCCTTTTCAAGACCTACTCAATAAAAAACAAGTTGCTGAAAAATATTTACTGCAAGAAGAAAAAGCTGAAATTGCTAATATTCTTATTCGAAATCAGTTAAACGAATCACTTAGTAAAGGAGAGGATATTGATATTGAACGATTGGTTCAAAAAACATTGCGCACTTATAATCTTGATAAAGTAGCAAAAACAAACCCTAAAATGGTTCTCAATATTATTGAGATTGCTAGAACAATTGTACTCGCAAAAAAAGATTTTTTCTCATTTGAACCCTACATTATCAACCAATATAATGAGCTAGAACAAAATAATCTTTTCAATGCCTATAATCATGAAATTAAAGTAAAAATACTTTATATGATTACTCATGTATTATATAGAAATAGAAAGTGGAAAGAAGCTCTTCGTTTTGCTAGTTTATTACAAGAAAGTATGCAAGCTTATAAACAAAAATGTGAGCGTCAGTACTTTCAAAAATATCATTTATTAGTAGCAGGTATTTATACTTATTCTGGAGAAGTTAATAAAGGTATTACTTTATTAGAAACTGCGATAAAACATAAATATGCTTCTCTAGATACAACACAAAACCTAAATACTTATATTAATCTTGCTATCTATTATTTTTTCAAAAAATCATATAATCAACCTTTGATTCTTTTTAGAGACATCAATCATACAGACAAATGGTACACCAAAACAATGGGACAAGAATGGCTACTCAAAAAACAGATTTTAGAAGTTATGAACCATTATGAGTTAGGAAATACTGATTATGTAGAAAATAGAATCAAAGCAATTAAAAGAGCTCATAAAGGATTATTTAATCGTGCTCCTTATGATAGAGCTCTATCTTTTTTAAACTTGCTAAATCGTCTTAATAATAAACCATTCTTAGCCACTACCCCAGAATTTCATGACTTGGTCGAAAAGTCATTTGACTTTCTTCCCAAAGAAATGGAAGACTTGCAAGCAATGACTTTCTATGCTTGGATCAAAGCTAAAATGTTTAACAAAGACTATTATGATACACTAGTTGAATTAGCAAACAATTAGTTTTACCCTTAAATTAATAATTTCTTAACAAATGGGATTTTACTAATTATATAGCTCAACACAAAACTAGTAATTGTTACAATGGTGATAATTAACGAAAAACCTGCATATAATTGAAGAGAAGCCTTTAATTGAATCCATTTTCCATTGATCATATAAGCATTAATTTTCAAACAAGGAATGTGTCCTTGACTAAGTATCCAAATAAAAAGTACATGCATCAAAAATACACCATAACTTAATAAACTAATGGTAGATATTGTTGATCTAACTTTTGAAGATTTAATCCATGACTCCCAAGGTAACTGTCTAAATAAGTTAAAAACAAGAACAGCATTTACAACATTGAAAAAAGAAAAACGAGATAGAAAGAAAAACTCTGTTTTCCCTAGTTCTACGCTTAACCACCTTGTGGTAAAGAAATTTAACACAATCATTAATGGAATTATCAAGTACACATACAGAGGTAATTTTATTTCATTTTTATGCAAAAAATAACCTAACACATAAAAACCCACATAATTATGCAGATGAAAATAGTTGTTAAAACCAGTATCAATACCCCAAATAAACTTAATAAGTGAAGGAAAGACAGTTAGAATAAACCACAGACCAAAGTAATAATATAGTGTTTTTTTAGAAGCGTTATTTACAAAAGAGCTTAGAATAGGTGTAATTAAGTATAGAACGAAAATCATATACACAAACCACAAATGGTAATGCACATTTCCAATCAATAAATCTTTGAGTAATGTGACAAAAGAATCAAGAGAAAAACTATTATAAATACCTTCTCCATAAGAATACTTATAAATAACTGCCCATATGATAAAAGGAATGATAATTCTTTGAAACCTACTCCAGATAAAAGATCCAATGTTTTCAGATTTTCTAGGAGATAACATGAAAGCTCCACTAATCATCAAAAAAACAGCTGTTCCCCATTTGAAAGTCACATCATAAATAAGATAATGAAGTTTTCCACCAATCAGCCTCTTTAACAGGATCAGTAAAATGTAGATACCCATTGGCTACATGAAGAGATATAATTGCAATAATGGCGAAGATTCGTAATATATCTGGATAAATAACTCGACTACTTTTCATTATTCTCTTTTCCTAAAACTTTTATGACATCAGATTCTATATAATGTAACCCCTCAAATGAAGAATTGGCAACATTTTGCATTGCAGAAGCAACTACTTTGGCTTTAATTGCACGGTATTTTTTCCATTTACCCCACAAAAAAACATGAAATATGGGAAAGAATATTCGTCCCAATAATTCGCCAAAACGAAATTCTTTTCGATTCCCTAATAACAATGAAGGTCTAAAAAAAATAATTGTATCTACCAATTGCTTTCCAACAGCATTTTCCATCAATGCTTTTGTCTTCAAATAAAAATTAGAGGTATGAAAGTTTGACCCGACAGAAGAAATCACAAGAATTTTATCAATTTTATTCCTAACTGTAATTTTTGCAATGCGTTCTGGAAGTTCCAAATCGATTTTCTCAAAAGCTTCTTCAGAACCTGCTTTTTTGATAGTAGTTCCAAGACAACAAAAAATTTCATCCCCTCTCAAAGATTCCGTCTCTTTCTCTAGATTATTAAAATCAATAAGCTTTTCTTCAAGTTTATCATGATTCAAACCAAGACTTCTTCTTTGTATTAAAATAACTTTGTTATACCGATTATCTTCAAGAAGTTTTTTTACTAGTTCTCCACCAATTAAACCTGTAGCACCAAATATGATTGCTGTTTTATTCATTAGTTAGTTTGTTCATAAAAGTTAATAGCTAAACAAAATATTTTTGCTTAAAAAAACAAGGAATAAACAAGTTTCAACAAAAATGGCTTAAATTTGTCATTATTATAAAATAATTGGGATATTTTAACATCATGAGTTTACAAAGAGGGGTTAGCTATCTAAATGAGAAAAAATATGAGGAAGCTCTTATTGAGTTAAACTTATATCTTGACGACCATCCAAAAGATGTAAAAGGCTTGTATCACAGAGGAATAGTTCATCGAAAGAAAGAAGACTATAAAGCATCACTCAAAGACTTTAATCAATGTTTAGAGTATGTTCCAGATGATGCTGACTTTTTGTGTGATCGAGCAATTACTTACTTTCAAATGGGAGAAAGTAAATTGTGTATCAAGGATATGAATCGAGCAGTGGAATTAGAACCAAACAATCCTTTTCGATATGCAAGTAGAGCATATATTCGTGGTCACCTCAAATATACTCATGACGCAATTAAAGACTATCAAAAAGCACTAGAGCTAGATCCTGATGATGCTATTTCTTTAAATAATTTAGGGTTATTAGAAGAACAGCTAGGAAGAATGGGAGCTGCAAAAAAAAGATATGATAGAGCAGATGAATTGACAAAAGGTGAAGAAGTTGAAGGTCCTGATGAAACAATTAAAAAGCTACTTGAAGAATCTACTCCTATCAAAGATGCTGAAGAAGGAAATAAACTAATTGAAGAGAGAAAAAAAGAGAAAAGAAAAGAGATTGCTCCCAAAGCCAAAGAAAAGAAACCAGAATACTGGAAAACTGCAAAAGAAGTTTTTACTCAAAAGGAAGTTTTCACAGAATTTATTCAGTTTATAAAAGATACAATTTCAGGAAAGAAAAAAGGCAATGATTAGTTAAATCATTGCCTTTTTCAATTTATCTCCTTCCAAAACTGGAACAATACTATACATATCTTCTTTGAGACAAAACTCAATATCCCTCAAAATACCTTTTTGTTTTTTAAGACGTTGAACATGATTACAATTTTCTAAAAACCCATTCAAATCATCTTTTGCATTTTGATATAGATTAAAAGCAATCATAGCTCCATCTGCTTTAATATCAAACTTATCTGATAAACCTTCTACCACAGCTCCTGCATAAAGAGTATCTTCTAGGTTTGCTTGTCCTTTCCAACCTGCACATAGTACTAGCACATTTTCATTTGTTTGCTTTAGATAATTATTAACAGCTGTCTTATTTAAAAAAGAACCTACTATTACCTGAATTGCTTGTTTAGATTTGTTGATAGCAAGAGTACCATTAGTAGTTGTGATGGCTACAGATTCTCCTTCAACATCACTTTCTATATAACTGTATGGAGAGTTTCCGAAGTCAAACCCTTCAATCTTTTTTCCATCTCGTTCTGCAGCTGTTAGAAAACCTTGTTCTTTCAATTTTTGGCATTCTTCCAAAGTAGCCACAGGAATTAATTCTCGGACACCATTTGCAAAAGCAGTAGTCATTGATGAGCTTGCCCTTAAAATATCCACCATGACAACAATTGAGTTTCCTACATCATAAAGATGAAGTAACTCTGGACTCAAACAAACATCGACACTTTTCTTCTTCACAAAATTATTTTTGAATAGCATTTTCTACCCTTACTCCTACTGCCACAATTTCCTTTAATGGGTTTTGATTACGCATATATTGTTTGAGCTTCAATTTATATGTTCCTTGCTTTTGAAACTTAACACTTGCCATACACAAATAAGTATGATCATAGATATCAGCTAGAGCAGTAGGAAAAATATAAGATTTTTGTCCTGTTGGCTTTCCTGTAGCATCAAATAAGTATACTTGTGATTGATTTTCATAGATAGCTTTACCTTCACTATCTTCCAAAGCATAGTTTATGTACAAGTTGCTATATTTATACTCTAAGGTATTTCTTACATTGAACAAAATATTGTAAGCAAGAGAAGTATCTTGTATTTCAAACTCAAATGTAGGATGATAATTTCGTTTCCAAGAAGCATTTGGTAATTCCTCATTTCGCTCAAAAACTCTTGTTTCATCTTGACATGACCCTAACAAACAAGCGAATACACATAAAACAGCTAAAATTCTAAATTGTCTCATTACTTACTTCTTCACGTTAGTACGCTTCTTTTGATTATTTTGTCTTGTTGGATTTGAGTTATTACCTTCTGCCTTATTAGCAGTTGGAGCAGATTTACGCTTTGCATTAAAACGTCTCGAATTAGCATTATTCCCTTTCTCTTGTTTATTGTTAGGGTTATTGCTTCCTCCTCTTTTATTATTGTTGTTATTTTCTCCCTGTTTTCTTCTATTTGGAGAATTATTATTTCTGTTTCTATTAGAAGGATTATTATTGCGAGTTCCACCAGATTTCTTTGTCTGTTGTCCTCCACTTTGTTGTTGATTTCCTTGTCCTTGTTGCTGTTTTCTATTAGAGGGAGTATTGCTATTAGCTTTCTTAGGGTTTCTTTTGTTACCTCCTTTATTTTTATTATTACGATTTCCTTTTTTATTCAATCGTTTATCTAACTGGAGCAAGTCATTATTAATTGGAGCATTTGCTTCTTCAACATCAATGGCATCTTTTTCCAAAGAAAAAGGCAATTCTCCATTTTCATTAAGAGCAATAATTTCTTTAACTCTTTGAGCAGAAACTTGAACCCAAGTATTGCCAATCTCCTTACTATCATCATAAGAAAACCACATTAACTTTTTAAAGATATCTGTTTTTTGAAGGCGAGCAACGCCCATTTCTGTTTTCAGAACACCTTTAACTTCTGGGATATCTTTTAACTCTGCAAGATATGTTTCCAATTCAAAGTTAATACAACACTTTAATCGACTACATTGACCTGCTAATTTTTGAGGATTTAAAGATAGATTTTGGTAACGAGCTCCACTAGTAGAAACATTTTTAAAGTCAGATAACCATGTAGAACAACATAATTCTCGTCCACAAGAACCAATACCACCCAATCTCGCAGCTTCTTGACGCAAAGAAATTTGCTTCATTTCAACTCGAACCTTAAACTCTCCTGCCAATCGTTTAATTAATTCTCTAAAATCAACACGATCATCTGCTGAATAATAAAAAGTTGCTTTTAAATTATCAGCCTGTACTTCTACATCTGATAGTTTCATTTTCAACTCAGTATTTTTGATAATCTCCCTTGATTTATAGAGAATTGGCATTTCTCTTTCAATACTTTGTGTTCTCTTAGCGATATCCTTCTCAGAAGCAACACGCATAATAACAGGAAGTTCTTCTAGTTTCGTAATCTTTCTTTTACGAAGCTGTAAGCGAACTAATTCACCTTGAAGAGAGACTTCACCAATATGATAATTTGGTTTTGATTCTATTACGACCCAATCTCCTTTAACGAGGTCTAAACCATTTTCATTTCTGTAATATCCTTTTCTACCGCCTTTAAAGCGTAGTTCTACAATATTATATTTTTGATCTTCAGGAATGCTCATATTACTGAGCCAGTCGTAAACATTCATTTTACTGCCACAACCACCACTACTACAACCCCCTGAAGTACCACAAGTTCCACAACCCATAACCAAATATTTTAAAAAGCCTTTCTTTCACAACAAAAGAAAGGCTTTCTCGATTCAACAAGAAATATTTTAATTGACTAATCCAATAACGGAAGTAAGTCAAAACCGATATCTTTTCGGTAATTATAATTTTGCCAAGAAATAACCTCAGCTGCTTTTTTAGACTTTTCTAAAGCCTCTTTAATGTTTTCTCCCAACGCAGAAACAGCGATCACACGTCCTCCTACATTTACAATTTTACCATCAACTAGTTTTGTACCAGCATGGAAAGGAATCACATTCTCTACTTTATCTAATCCCGTAATTTCGTATCCTTTTTCATAAGCTTCTGGATAACCACCTGACACTAACATTACGGTAGAAGCAGATTGCTCTTCAAAAGCAACTTCCACAGTATCCAATGTTCCATCTGCTGCAGCGACTAGAGCATCTACAAAATCAGATTTAATTCTAGGCATTACAACCTCTGTCTCTGGATCTCCCATTCTTACATTATACTCAATCACTAATGGTTCTTCTCCTACTTTGATCAATCCAAAGAAAATAAAACCAACATAATCAATTTCATCTTTCTTCAATCCATCAATTGTAGGCTTTACAACCTTTTCATCGATTTTTTGCATAAATGTTTCATCGGCAAATGGTACTGGAGATAATGCTCCCATTCCACCAGTATTTAATCCTGTATCACCTTCTCCAATACGCTTGTAATCTTTAGCTTCTGGAAGTGTTACATAAGATTTTCCATCAGTCAACACAAATACTGATAATTCAATTCCATCCAAGAACTCTTCAATAACAACACGAGAACTTGCATCACCAAATTTTGCATGAGCTAACATATCTGTCAAACTCTCTTGAGCTTCTTCCAATGACTCAGTAATGATTACTCCTTTTCCAGCAGCTAAACCATCAGCTTTTAACACATAAGGTGCCTTAGCAGAAGCTAAATAAGCTTTTCCTTCTTCTAGTTCTTCTCTTGTGAAAGTTTTGTATCCTGCTGTGGGAATATTATGACGGAACATAAATTCTTTTGAGAAATCTTTACTTCCCTCTAATTGTGCTCCTTCTTTATTTGGACCAACTAATTTTATGTTTTTTAAATTTTCATCAGCTTTGAAGTAATCAGCAATTCCTTTTACCAAAGGCTCTTCTGGACCAACTACCACCAAGTCAATTGCATTTTCAAGTGCAAATGCTCCTAGTTTCTCAAAATCATTAACACCAATTTCTACATTAGTGGCAACATTTGAAGTACCTGCATTACCAGGTGCTACATACAAATTTTCTACCTTATCACTCTGAGCAATTTTCCAGCTAATTGCATGCTCTCTACCACCAGAACCTATAACTAATATATTCATTTTGAGAATTATTTTTTACCTAACTATTACTTTAATAGTGCAAAATAATAAGAATTTTTCGGATATTTTAATTTCCTACCTCAGATAAGAACTTAATGCGCATCAAACGTAATTCTTCTTCTGTGAAAACCTCTTCAAATTCGTGGAATGCTTCTTCAATGCTATCTGTTTCTGCTTCCATAAAATAATCAAATATTTCGTCTTGATCTTCCTCATCCAAAATATCATTAAGGTGATAATCTAAATTAAGACGAGTACCTGAAAAACAGATTCTTTCAATTTCATCCAATAGCTCATCAAAAGACATATTTCTAGCAGATGCAATTTCATCCAAATTCATTTTTCGATCAATCTGCTGAATGATAAATATTTTTGCTTTGAATTTGTTGAAGGTTGATTTAATAACAACCTCCGTCTGAGGCTCTATATTTTTCTCTTTGACGTATTTTTGAATCAAATCCAAGAAAGGTTTTCCAAACTTAGTTGCCTTTCCAATTCCTACTCCATTTACACGAGTCAAATCATCCTTGGTAATAGGATAAATAGTTGCCATTTCTTGTAAAGAAGTTTCTTGAAAAATCACAAAAGGAGGTAATCCTTTCTTTTGCCCCAATGTCTTTCTCAGTTGCTTCAATAAAGCAAATAACTCTTTATCATAAGACTTAACAGTATCTTTCTCTTTGGTATCTTCTTCTTCACCAACTTCAGGATATTCATGATCTTTCACAAACTCAATAGAGAATGGATTTTTTATAAAATCTTTTCCTTTCTCAGTAAGTTTTAATACACCATATTGTTCAATGTCTTTATCTAAAAAGCCATTAATAAGCCCTTGTCTAAGAATAGAAGCCCAATATTGAGCATCATGGCTCTTTCCTTTCCCCCAAACCATCAAATCAACATGACCATTACTTTTGATTGCTTTGGCTTCAGAACCTTTAATAACATCAGCAACATGCTTAAAACCAAAATGTTCTTTTGTCTGTTCTATTGCTTGTAAAGCCAACAATAAATCATCTTTTGCTTCAAACTTGTCTTTTGGATTTTTACAATTATCACAGTTCCCACAATCTTCATCCGTTCGCTCTCCAAAATAATTGAGTAATTGGCGAGTACGGCAAGTAGAAGACTCTGCATAACCTACTAATTCATCTAATAACTGACGAGCATTATCTCTTTCAGAAACAGTCTTATCTTTGTTAAATTTTTCTAATTTAACAATATCACTGTAACTATAGAACATTAGACAATTTGATTGTAAACTATCTCTTCCTGCTCTACCTGTTTCTTGATAATATCCTTCCAAAGATTTTGGAGCATCATAATGTACTACATAACGTACATCTGGCTTATCAATCCCCATCCCAAAAGCAATTGTAGCTGTAATCACATCTACTTCTTCATTTAGGAAGGCATCTTGATTTTTCATCCTTACACTTTGTTCTAATCCTGCATGATAAGGCAAAGCATTAATATTATTGACTTGAAGAAGATCTGCTAATTCTTCGGCCTTTTTTCTGCTCAAACAATAAATAATTCCAGATTGCCCCTTAAACTGCTTTACATAAGTAATGAGTTGTTTTTTACTATTAGTTTTAGGACGTACTTCATAGAATAAATTATCCCTTAAAAATGAAGATTTATATAATTCTGCATCTTCAAGGTTTAAGTTTTTTTGAATATCAAGTTGTACTTTTGGAGTTGCTGTAGCAGTTAGAGCGATAACAGGAAATTCACCCAACTCTCTCAAAATTGTTCTAATTTTTCGATACTCTGGTCTAAAATCATGTCCCCATTCAGAAATACAATGTACTTCGTCTACTGCCACAAAAGAAATGTTTGCCTTACTCAAAAAATCTACATTCTCCTCCTTTGTTAAGGATTCTGGAGCAACATAAAGTAATTTTGTTTTTTCGGCCAATACAGATTTTTTGACACGGGTTGCTTCTGACTTACTAAGCGTAGAATTTAAAAAATGAGCTTGAATACCATGAGCATTTAATTGATCTACCTGATTTTTCATCAATGCAATAAGAGGAGAAATAACAATTGCTGTACCCTCCATTAATACTGCGGGCAACTGATAGCACAAAGACTTTCCAGCACCAGTAGGCATAATGACAAATGCATCTTTCTTCAATAACACACTTTTTATAATACTCTCTTGGTCTCCCCTGAAGGAGTTATACCCAAAATATTTTTTTAATTCTTCTTTTAAGTTCATTAAAACCCTGTGTTTTACAGACCTGTTCTATAAGGAATTACAGACTGTTTTGGCAAACAACCTTCTTTTTCTCAATCTTTTAACTAATTCGATAAATGTTTTTTCGTAAATTTAGATCTTTGATTAAAAAAGAAGTCTGTTGAATTTACTGAAAAATATTAAAAAAATAGCTATCGATACTCTATTAAATGAGGCAGAAGCAGTAAAAAACTTAACAAATTACATTGATGAAAATTTTGAGCAATGTATCGAGGAAATACTTAAAATTTCTGGAAGAGTTGTAGTTACAGGCATTGGCAAAAGTGCAAATATTGGTCAAAAAATCGTTTCTACATTAAACTCAACAGGTACTCCTGCATTGTTTATGCATGCAGCAGATGCCATACATGGAGATTTAGGGATGATTCAAGAACAGGATATTGTCATTGCTATTTCAAAAAGTGGGAATACTCCAGAGATCAAAGTATTAGTTCCTCTCTTAAAAAGAACAGGAGCAAAACTTGTAGGATTGGTAGGAAATATTGATTCTTATTTAGCTGAATCTTCTGATTTCATTTTAAATGCAACAGTAGAAAAAGAAGCAGATCCAAATAATTTGGCACCAACTTCTAGTACAACAGCAACTTTAGCAATCGGTGATGCTTTGGCTGTATGTTTGTTAAGTGCTAGAAACTTTAGTAGTGAAGATTTCGCAAAATATCACCCAGGTGGAGCATTAGGAAAGCAACTTTATCTCAAAGTAAGTGACATCTACCCCAACCATGAATTACCTGTAGTAAGTGCAAATAGTACAATACAGGAAATCATTGTTGAAATATCTTCTAAACGATTAGGAGCGACTGCTGTAGTAGATGACAATCAAGAACTTTTGGGAGTAATTACAGATGGAGATTTAAGACGTATGCTTAGTCAAAACTCAGATTTCTTAAATAAAAAAGCATTGGACATTATGAGTCCTAACCCTAAAACAATTAATGCTGAGGCTTATGCTGTAGAAGCATTAAGCACACTAAGAGAATACAATATCACACAAGTAATTGTGACAAAAGACAAAAAAGTAGTAGGTTTTGTACACTTACATGATTTACTAAAAGAAGGTATTATATAATATGAATAAAAATAATAACTATGTAGTCATAATGGCTGGAGGAGTGGGTAGTCGTTTATGGCCATTTAGCAGAACAGATTATCCTAAACAGTTTCATGACATTTTAGGTACAGGAAAGTCATTATTACAACAAACAGCAGATCGTTTTCAGAATGTTTGTCCACAAGAAAACATCTACATTGTTACAAATGCTAGCTATAAAAATTTAGTAAAAGAGCAACTTCCTTTTTTAAAGGATGAGCAAATCTTATTAGAACCTATTGGAAGGAATACAGCTCCTTGTATTGCTTATTCTAGCTATAAAATTGCACATCAAAATCCAGAAGCAAACATATTAGTTTGCCCTTCTGATCATATCATTCTCAAAGAGCAAGTCTTTGAAGAGAAAGTATTGAAAGCTCTTGAAGTTACTAACCAAAATGATGTTTTGGTTACTTTAGGTATTACTCCTACCCGACCAGATACAGGTTATGGTTACATTCAATTTGAAGAAAAAGAAGAACTACCCTATAAAGTAAAGACATTCAGAGAGAAACCTAATAAAGAATTAGCCGAAGAATTTTTGGCAAGTGGAGACTTTGTATGGAATGCTGGTATTTTCATTTGGTCTGCCAAAAGTATTGTGAATAGTTTCAAGACATTCTTACCACAATTAGACTGTATTTTTAGCGAAGCAAAAAAGCACTACTATACTGAATCTGAGCAAAACTTCATCAATGATAATTTTGCTTCTTGTGAAAACATCTCCATTGATTATGGAATTATGGAACATGCTAATAATGTTTTTATGATTCCTGCTGATATGGGTTGGTCTGATCTTGGCACTTGGAAATCCATTTATGAAGTTCAAGAAAAAACGCCAGAAGAAAATGTATTAGATGGAAATATTACAACCTATGACACAACTAACTGTATTATTAAAACACCACAAGATAGATTGGTAGTAGCACAAGGTTTGGATGGATACATTGTGGCTGAATACGATAATGTTTTAATGATTTGCAAAAAAGAAGACGAGCAAAAAGTAAAACAGTTTGTTGGAGATGTAAAAGAAAAACAACAAAAAGACTTCTATTAAAAGATAATATATTATGAGACAATGGTTTACTTGTAAGGTCAAATACTTTACAGAAGATGAACAAGGAACTCCAAAAGGAGTAACAGATGCTTATTTAGTAGATGCTGTATCATATACAGAGGCTGAATCAAGAATTTATGAGGCGTTAGATGGTGTAATTCATGGAGATCATGAAGTGACTCAAATTACAAAGAGTAACTATTCTGATGTATTTGACTATGAAGAGACATTGGCTTGGTATAAGTGCAAAATCCAATACGTTTCTGTAGACGAAAAATCAGAAAAAGAACGCAAAGTAACTAATCAGCTATTGATTTCTGCTGACTCTGTAGTAGATGCTTGTGAAAGAATTGGAAAAGAATTTAGCACAATGCTAGTTCCTTACACAATTACAATGGTGAGCGAGATAGCTCTTAAGGATGTATTTCCTTATGAAGACACACAAGTTATTGATGGGTTGAAGGTATCTGTAGAAGATGGAGAAATTTTGAGTTAAAACTCAGACAACTAATATTTTAAAGCGAGAAGAGCAATTTTCTCGCTTTCTTTTTATCAATTGACCCCAACCTTTCCCCAAAAACCCTCGTTAATTTTTTCACAATATAAAAAGTTATCACTAACTTTGACTTTTTGCAGAAATTAACAAATATCACATGAAATTATCCGAATTCAGTTTTGAACTTCCAGAAGAGTTAATCGCATCTCAGCCTAGTGACAATCGTGACGAAGCAAAATTAATGGTAGTTCACAAGGAAACTGGACAGATTGAACATAGACAATTCAAAGATATCGTTGATTACTTTGATGAAGGTGATGTAATCGTCATCAATGACACAAAAGTATTCCCTGCTCGTCTTTATGGTAACAAAGAGAAAACAGGAGCAAAAATTGAAGTTTTCTTATTGAGAGAACTAAACAAAGAATCACACCTTTGGGATGTGCTAGTAGATCCTGCTCGTAAAATCCGTGTAGGAAACAAATTATATTTTGGTGATGGAGATTTAGTAGCTGAAGTTATTGACAATACTACTTCTCGTGGTAGAACAATTCGTTTCCTATTTGAAGGAGATGATGATGAATTTTACAAGATCATTGATACTTTAGGAGAAACTCCTATTCCTGATGAAATTCGTAATGCTCGCCCTACTCCAGAGGCTCAGCCTGAAGATAGAGATCGTTACCAAACGATTTATGCTTCACAAAAAGGTGCAGTAGCTGCCCCTTCTGCAGGATTACACTTCACTCCACATATCTTAAAAAGAATGGAGTTAAAGGGAGTTGAAGTATGTCCAATCACACTACATATTGGTTTAGGTACATTTGCTAATGTTGAGGTTGAAGACCTTACAAAACACAAAATGGAATCTGAAAACTACACAATTTCTGAAGAAACAGCTGAGATTGTAAACAAAGCATTAGATGCTAAGAAAAAAGTATGTGTAGTAGGAACAACTTCTATGAGAGCTGTTGAATCTTCAGTTTCAGCAAGTTCTAGATTAAAGGAAAATGAAGGTTGGACTGATCGTTTTATCTTCCCTCCTTATGAATTTAAAATCGCAAATACATTAATCACAAACTTCCACAAACCTCAGTCAACTTTATTGATGAGTGCTTGTGCTTTTGGTGGATTCCATACAATTATGGAGTCATACCAAGTAGCTATTGAAAATAAATACAACTTCTTTAGCTATGGAGATGCAATGTTGATTATCTAATGTATTTAAAAATACCTATATTTAAAACCTCAGCCATTTATGGTTGAGGTTTTTTTCTATCATTTATTTTATATTTCTATGAATCGTTATGCCATTATTGTTGCTGGAGGAAGTGGTTCACGTATGAAAAGTTCTATTTCTAAACAATTTCTAGTTTTAGGAACTAAACCAATCTTAATGCATACTATTGAAGCTTTTCATCGATGCAACAACATTAATATTATTTTGGTACTTCCTGTCAATGATCAAAAACTATGGGAAGAACTTTGTGATAAACATTCTTTTGAAATACCTGTTCATATTGCTACGGGAGGAAAAACACGTTTTCATTCTGTACTTAATGGACTAAACAGTATTGACACAACAAAAGGACTAGTAGCCATCCATGATGGAGTAAGACCTTTTATCTCTAAAGAAATTATTGAAAAGAGTTTTGAATCTGCTCAACAAAATCTTAGTGGTGTAGTAGCTGTTCCTTTAAAAGATTCAATCAGAAGAGATGTAGAAGGAACAAATAAAGCGTTGAATAGAGTGGATTACAAGTTAATTCAAACACCACAGACATTCTCATTAGAAGAAATAAAACAAGCTTTTGAGACAGAATATCAATCTTTCTTTACAGATGATGCTAGTGTTTTTGAACATGCAGGAAATGTTATTCATTTGGTAGAAGGAGATTACAAAAACATAAAATTAACCACCCCAGAAGATTTGATTATTGGAGAAGCTTTTCTAAAATCAATGTCATAAATTTAAGCACAAACAAGTCAGTAAGCTGATAGAAATACAGAAAGTATTATGAAAAAATTTGATATCCCAACTTTCTACAAAAGTCCTTTGATCTCAGAAATCAAAGAAATTAGAAAATTAAATGATAGAGGAAAAAAAGACTTTACTCCTACTGCTCTAGACTTTGGTCCTATTCGCTTTTTTTCAGCAAGACATTTTGGATTTTGCTATGGTGTAGAAAACGCAATTGAAATTGTTTACAAGATCATCAAAGAAAATCCGGACAAACGTATTTTTTTATTAAGTGAAATGATTCACAACCCCAAAGTAAACCAAGATTTACAAGAAATGGGAGTCCAGTTTATCATGGACACTAAAGGAAATCAATTTGTACCATGGGAAGAATTAAATAAAGAAGACATTGTTGCAATTCCTGCTTTTGGAACTACCATAGAAATTGAGGGAAAACTCAAAAATATGGGAATTGAGGTTCAAAAGTATGATACCACTTGTCCTTTTGTAGAGCGTGTGTGGAAACGATCTATGAAACTTGGACAAGAAAATTATACGATTATTATTCATGGAAAAAGATACCATGAAGAAACTCGTGCTACCTTCTCTCATAGCAGAGCAAATGCACCTGCTCTTGTAGTTCAAGACCTTGAGGAAACAAAAACATTAGCAAAAATCATTTTGGGTGAAATTCCAAAAGAAGAGTTTTATACACTTTTTGCTGATAGATACTCAGAAGGATTTGATGTTAACAAAGACTTAGAACAGGTTGGAGTTGTTAATCAAACAACCATGCTAGCAACAGACACACAAGCAATCTCTGACTACCTAAAAGAGGTAATGCTTCAAAAGTTTGGACAAGAACAATCAGAACACCACTTTGCTGATACTCGTGATACACTATGTTATGCTACCTCAGATAATCAAGGAGCTGTGTATGGTATGTTGGAACAAAAAGCAGACTTTGCAGTCGTAGTCGGAGGATATAATAGCTCTAATACTTCTCATTTGGTAGAACTATGTGAAGAAAAACTACCAACCTACTACATTTCGTCTGCTGAAAAAATAATCTCATCAACAGAGATCTCTCACTTTAACTTTCACACAAAAGAGGAACTAACAACAAAGAACTTTTTGCCTAAAAAAGATAAAGTAGATATTCTTATTACTAGTGGAGCTTCTTGTCCTGATGCGATGGTAGATGAAGTAATTCAAAAGATTGCCTCATTCTATGAAAAGAGTAAAACAAATGAAGAGGTACTAGAAGCTATTCGAGAAGAACAACACTAAAACAAAAAAAGCACTCAATTATGAGTGCTTTTTTAATATTTTTTTATCTGTCTAATTAACCCAATTTCAACTTTTGACCAGGTCTTAAACTATTTGACTTTAACTTATTCAGTTTCTTCAATTGTTTTACTGTTAGTCCATATTTATTACTAATACTCCACAAGCTATCGCCAGACTTAACAGTGTAAATTTTGTCACTTGGAATACTCTTCTTTTTTGTATTCTTCGCAACTGTATTCTTTGGAGTTTTCTTTTTGAAATAACTAGAGTGCTTATAAATCGCAAGCTTTTGACCTGGATGAATCATATTCCCTCTAATGTTATTCCATGTCCTTAAATCTCTTGTTTTGACATTATATTTTTGAGCAATCTTACCCAAAACATCACCAGACCTCACCTTATAAACAATTCTTACTTTTCCTTGTGTATTTGATGATTTACGAGACTTGCTTGGAGCTTTTAAATTAAGCTCTTCTTTTCCTTTTACATTAGAAGCGACCAATATACTGTCCTTATTAGCTGTCAAGAAAGCCATTTTATGACTTGGAACTAATAATTTAAAGTTTTTTCTATGCTCTGGAACTACATTCCTTTTAATATCAGGATTCAATTCTAGTAAATCGTCTACACAAATGTTTAGTTCTTTTGAGAAGATTTCTAGATTCAAGTACTGATTTACTAATAGTGTATCTACTTTAGGTAAAGTATTCAGTTCATTATCTTCCACAAACAAATTATGCTCTTCTGCATAATGCATCATATAAGTTACAGCCATGAATTGAGGAACATAACCTCTAGTTTCTTTTGGTAGGTAATCATAAATTTCCCAAAATGTTTCTTTGTATCCAGAACGTCTAATTGCTCTTCTCACATTACCTGGCCCACAATTATAGGCAGCTAAAGCAAGCTCCCAATCGTTAAAAATACCATGTAATTCTTTCAAATATAAACAAGCAGCTTCTGTAGATTTATAAGGAGACATACGCTCATCTACATACCAATCATAATCTAGATTAAACATTTTCCCTGTACTTGGCATAAATTGCCACAGACCCAATGCACCAACATAAGACTTTGCATGAGGATCAATCGCAGATTCCACGATTGTCAAGTACTTTAAATCAGTGGGAATATTATGTTTCTTTAATTGCTCTTCAAAAAGAGGAAAATAAACATCTGCCCTTTTTAAAATTTTACGCGAATAATTTCTGTTTCTAATTGTAAAATAGTCAATAAAACCTCTCACAGTCTTATTATAACTAATTTCCATATCAGAATCAATTGCTTTAATACGCTTTGCAATTGTACTATCAGACTCCTCTGGAGCAAAGTCAAGGAACTTAGATTTTTTTGTATTTCCAGCCCATGATTGTATACCTATACAAAGCATACATATGCACAATAAATATGATTTTAAATTCCTCCTACTTCTTACCATAAGCCCTTGATTTATTCTGTTGATTTTTAAAGATCCAATAAATATTGTGAAAACCCAAGTATTTCACCTTCATTGAATGATTTGCTAGCAATTTGTAAACCAATAGGCATACCCTTTTTATCTTCTCCATTTGGAATAGAAACAGCAGGAACACCCGCTAATGATAAAGGAACGGTAAACAAATCTGCTAAATACATTGAAAGAGTATCTCCTTCATGTTCTCCCAGCGTAAAAGCTGTTGTTGGAGCGGTAGGTAAAATGATAAAATCATATTGCGATAAGATTTTATCAACTTCTTCTTTAATTAGTCTCCTAACTTTTTGAGCCTTTGTATAATATGCATCATAATAACCTGCACTTAACACAAAAGTACCCAACATGATACGTTTTTTCACCTCAGTTCCAAAACCTTCACTACGAGACTTTTTATACATAGACATTAAGTCTATTGTGTTTTCACTTCTATACCCATACCTAACACCATCAAAACGAGAAAGGTTCGCACTCGCTTCAGCACAAGTAAGAATATAATAAGCTGGTAGACTGTACTTTAGGTAATCAAAAGACACTGCTTCAACCTCATGACCTTCACTTTTCAAAGAATCAATAATAGTTTGTGTTCTTTCTTTTACTTCAACTTGTACGCCTTCACTCTCTACACCTTCAGACAAATAAGCTATTTTAACTTTTTTATCAAATGAAAGCTCCTTTGAATAACTTGGAACAGGCTTTTGTGATACTGTGCTATCAAAGTCATCAGCACCAGCCATTATTTCCAATAAAATTGCAGCATCATGAGTACTATGAGACAAAACTCCAATAGTATCAAATGATGAAGCATAAGCCGTAAGTCCATACCTCGAAATACGAGAATAGGTAGGCTTTAATCCAATTACTCCACAAAAAGAAGCAGGTTGACGTACAGAACCACCTGTATCAGAACCCAAAGAAGCCAAACACAATTCTGCTTGAACTGCTACAGCTGAAGCTCCAGAAGAACCACCTGGTACTTTTGAATTATCAGCAGCATTCAATGTAGGACCAAAAGCAGATTTTTCATTTGAAGAACCCATTGCAAACTCGTCACAATTTTGACGACCAATTACAATCACATCTTCATCTAAAATTCTCTGAACAGCTGTTCCTGTGAATTGAGAAACAAATTTATCAAGAATCTTACTTGCTGACTGTAGTCCATGATCTTTATGACACAAGACATCTTTTAGACCGATAACCATACCAGCCAACTTTCCAGCAATACCCTCCTTGATTTTTTTATCAACCTCTTCAGCCTTAGCTAAAGCTTCTTCTTCATAAACCTCCAAGAAAACATTTAATTTCTCTTGCTCTTTAATGTTTTTTAGATAGTATTCTGTAAGAGCTCTACAAGTAATCTCGCCACTTGCTAAGTCTGCTTGAATATCCTGAAGTGAAGTATATTTTTTCAAAATAATTATTTTGGTTCGTTATGCTTAATATTCTGATTGTTATCAGAAGTAATCTCATCTTTTACCTCTTTGGTAGCATCCTTGAATTCACGAATTCCTCTCCCCAATCCTTTTGCTAATTCAGGGATTTTCTTTGCTCCAAACAACAAAACAACTACTAAAGCTAGTAATATCCATTCCCAACCGCCTGGTAAACTCATAATTATTACATTTTAAGTGATAACACAAATGTACAAAATTTATAGTTTTTTTCAGTAAAACTGGGCGTTAGTTTGTTTTGTAAGGCAAAAAAGTTAAAACAAAAGTCTGATAAAATAAAAAAAAGCCACCTCATTTACGAAATGGCTTTTTAGTTTTGCTCCTCCTCTTGGACTCGAACCAAGGACCCTCTGATTAACAGTCAGATGCTCTAACC
>JAAEPT010000117.1 GCA_024232295.1 Cytophagales bacterium | reverse complement strand
AATAATTTTTAGTCTTTTCTATAATTTTTTAATGTTCTGTGTACAAACATGTTATTTACATTGTTGGGTTACCGTTTTCAGTCCCTTCCATCCAGCCTGTCGAGGTTAAGATCTTGGGTAACACTGGATGTGTCTTCGTACACATTATCATCTTCCCTGTCATCGGATCACTACTTGTAAGTTGATCCTAAGACTTCAATTATTTTTACAGGGTTGAAAAATCCGACTTATTCAAAGTTTGGGACTTCAATTAAATTCCGGGGTTTCAATAATCATCGTAATCCGACTTGTCTTTTCTTAAAGTAAATACCAACCTCTCATTAGTCGAATTTGACTCAGTCTATTCTTCAAATCACTTTGTTCAACAATAAATCAACTTCTTTAAATTGAATAAAAGCTTGTGAAATCTGTTCAATCTACCTGCTGTTGCATGAACGTTTAGCGGTTCTTTATAAACTATTGAGTGAGACTTAGTATTAACAAGTACTGAATAATTTTCTTATGAAATTCAAACCTTTTTGCATGTTATGTACCATTGTTGTACCATTGTGTGAACCATGTACTTAGTGTGTTTTCTTTCTTTTTCTTTCTGCTTGCTCAGCAAATTCATGAAATGTCCCTACCCATTACCTGGCTTATAGCCCAACTGTAAAAGAGTCTTGTACCACCTTT
>JAAEPT010000116.1 GCA_024232295.1 Cytophagales bacterium | reverse complement strand
TTTCTTAAAAACTAAAAAAATGTTAAAATGATGATTTTATTATACAATTGCTAAAAATGTTTGTATTGATGATAATAATAATAATAATAATAATAATAATAATAATGTTTATTCAAGAAGGAATTTGTTACAAATATACATTCTTAAAATTACATCCTCCTGTAAAAAAACATAAATTGATATAGTTTCATGCAGGCTTGGTAGAGTTTACTATTCTTTCCATCACTGGACCTGCAGAAGTAAGGTACCTTCTTGATGAACCAGAATGTTCTTTCACTTTAGGTTTATATCTAGTGTTTGGCCTGGAGTTAGATGTTTCCTCAAAGAAGTCCTTGTGCATTGGGTTATTGTAGGTGTCGTGAGCAAATTTTCTTGTAAGCAACTCTCTTCTTTCACAAAGCGGGACTAGATCACAGGCTTTTAAGGCAAGTTCATATGGTACTGGCTTGCCTTTAACTCTGTAGTATCTTTTGTAATCAATATATATTGTACCAAGTATTAATGCAAGTGCTTTCTTTTGTAGGTTTTCAAGTATACGTTTGTCACATTCTAGAAGGCCTGAATGCCATAAGGGAGCAGTATATTCTGTGATTGGTCTAATTAGAATCTTCCATGTTGTTAGAAGTACTTCTTGATTGGCACTGAATTGTCTGAGTTGAACTAGCTGGTAGTATTTCTTGTTGACTTTTTTTACTCTCTCAGCAGTATTTTCTCTCCAGCGAAGGTCATTTGTTATCATCACTCCTAGTATTTTCACCTTGTCGGCTGA
>JAAEPT010000115.1 GCA_024232295.1 Cytophagales bacterium | reverse complement strand
TTAGGAAAGAAAGAGAAAAATCAGAATTGGACAACAGTCAATATCCATATCCATTTAATTTTGAAAGATGCAAAACAGATAAAAAGGATTATGACATTGCTCACTGCAATAATGAATTTAAAATTGGTGTACAAATAAAAGAACTATGAATACTAAACTATATCTAGGAATTGCAATAAGAATATTTATATTTTTTATAATATGGATGTTTGCAACCTATATACCTGACTATTTAAGAGATTTTTTTAATGATGTTTACATTTATCCGGATAAAGATGGTCAGTTTGATGTTTATTGGCAATGGGGATTTAGACATAGAATTTATAGTTTTATGGTGTTTTTCTTATTCCTGCTATCCCTTGTTAATGTTATTATGTCAATATTTAAACTAATATTAAAATATGATAAAGAAAGAGCCATGTGAATGCAGATATGTGGAACTTAAAGGGATCAAACCTTTTTGGAATTATTGCAAGCAAGCTAAAAGGCTTAGAAGGTACTTAAATTCAAAAAACTTTGATGAAAGAAACCAATTTGATAAACATATTAGCAAAGTAAAAAATTACATCCTAAATGATGAAAATAAAAGCGCCTTTGTATTGCAATATCATGAAAAAGGGGAAATTGATGAAAGAATCCATAAACCTAAATAAGTACAGAAATTGGCAACATTTCTATTCAAACAAGATTAAAAAGAAATATCAAAATAATTTATTCCCCCAAATCTATAATTTTAAAATAGATTATCCCGTAAACATAACATATCAATTGTATTATCCCACAAAAAAGAAAGTGGATAAGATGAACTTTGTAAGTATCATATCTAAATTTACACTTGATGCACTAACAAATGCAAATGTGTGGGAAGATGACAATGACAGCATTGTGAAAAATGAAATCATCAAACCAACAATTTACGGGACTGGGGAAGCATATTGTGAAATTACTATTGAAAAATTTTAAAACTTCAACCAATGGATAATAAAGTAATACATGAGCAAATCAAACAAATGCAAATTGAAATCTATAAAGTTGTTGATTCTCACATTGAAAAATCCCTTGCAAATAATGGATATGTTTTTGTAAATAGAGATGTACTAAAAGACTTTGTAAAGGAAAATATAACTTGTGAAGTATTTGAAAACACAAGATCATACAAACTTAAAGGGGAAACAATATTAATGCATTATTATGGGTTGGATGAATTTGGAGCGAAGCACACAAGAGGGAGAGTAAAACCAATAAAAATTGAACATCATAAGGAATATGGTGTATTTATTTATTATTAAAAAAATAGAAATTGTCATTTTTTATTTGTATCTTGTGTTTAGGTTTTGAAATGAAATTTAAAACATATATAAATATTAAAGCGTTTTTAATATATGTTTTTATTGGTTAGAGGTGTGGCGTTGCTGCATCTCTTTTTTTTATCTTAACACCAAACTTGTAACAGTCCCTCCAACAATTCCCCCAATTAGAAAAACCCATTTCAATCTTTTCTGCTTCTTTGCTTTTAATTTGCTCTTGTTTAAATCTTCTTGCAATACTGCTATCTTTGTATTGCAAAACTTTATTTGTGTCAACATGGCTTCATCTTGTTGCTTGTAACTGTCACATGACCTTTGTAATTTACTGTTGTTATCCTGCAATAATCTCATGCGGTCATTCATTACACTCTTATGAAGATCAAAAGTTCTAACAACATTTAATAAGCTGTCATTTAATTCATATAAATTGTAACATATTGTAAGCCTTTTGTCAATTTGTTCTGCTTGATCCCTTGTTAAGGTTATTTGTGATTGACTGTAATAAGCTATCATTTGTAAAATAACTATTGTCATAATTCTCTTCCAATTCATAGATTCTTTTTTTTAGTTTGCTGATGCCATTTAGATGGCTTTTTATTTCTGCATTACTTTTACTAACTATTTTTGTTAAGCTATCAATATAGTAGTTGTTTTGCATGATCTCTTGTTGCATTGCAGCGTGCCACAATTGGAATTGTTCAAGTAAAACTTCATCACTGTAATACTCAACCTTTGGTTCTGGTCTTAGCTTAAACGTAATTATAGCATTGATGCAAAGCAACACAATAAAAAATGCTATTATTTGAAATCCATTTACCTTCATGACCTTTTTGTTTTTAATGAATCAGATGTTTTTGCAATCCTTTTACTTAATACAGCAATAGCAACTCCACAAGTAACACCACTAAATTCCCCTTTAAAATTATAACCAAATGTGTATAATATTTGTGTAATGCTTTCAGGCGCAAAGTAATATGCAGCAAATAAGCAAAGTGCTACTACCATACACCAAAGTAAATACCATTTGTTTTTTGACCAAAAAGTCTTATATTTAAAGGAACGGGGGCGCAAATATTTTTGAGCTTCAAATAAATAAAAAGCTACTATGCCAATTGTCATTTGAATAAGAAACATAATTTTATTTTTAACGTTTAACAAAATATAACTAAATTCTTAGTTTAACGTTACTTATATATTAAAAGTTACAGCTATGAATGCAAATAAAGTGTACAACATAGATTTTTTAAATAATACAATGCCAGATAAAAGCCTAAATTTAATAATTGCAGACCCTCCATATTTTGAAGTTAAGGGCAACTTTGACTTTGTATGGTCTTCTTTTGATGAGTATTTGAAAGATGTTGAAAAGTGGGGGCAAGAATGCAAACGTCTGTTGTCTGACAATGGCACTTTGTTTTGGTATGGAGACGCAAAAAAAATTGCATATACTCAAGTAATACTTGATAAATATTTTAAGTTAATAAACAATTTAGTTTGGAATAAGGGTAATTTCATGGGGCTAAACAAAAGCGAAAAACTAAGGAGCTTTGCACCCTGCACTGAAAGAATATTAATGTATGGGAGCATCAAGCATGACAAAACAGGGCTTCAAGTTATAGAAAAAGAATACATTGCCCCCTTAAATCCTTTTTCTATTGAGCTAAAAAAAGCAAGGAGGGAAAAAGGTGTTTCAATCAATGCTGTTGCAGAATATGGTAAATTCTATGGGAAAGTAAATCATGGCGGTTCTGTGTCTAATTGGGAAAAAGGATATAACATACCAAGCAAAAAACAGTGGCAAGTGCTTTGTGATAACTTGCCAATAACAAGAAAAGAATATGAAGAGTTAAGAAAAGAATATGAAGAGTTAAGAAAAGAATATGAAGAGTTAAGAAGACCTTTTTTAAATAATAAAGGGCTAAGTGAAGTTTTAAATTTTAGCAATGAAGCACAAAAAACTGGCAGCAAGTATAAGCACCCAACAGTTAAGCCCAAAGCCCTTACAAGGGCATTAATACAAACATGCAGCAAGGAGGGGCAAACTTTGGGCGTGCCATTTGCAGGAAGTGGGACAGAGTGCGAAACAGGAATTGAGGAAGGGCTTGTTGTTTATGGCTTTGATATAGAAAAAAAATATTGTGACATGAGTAATGAAAGAATACAAGCAGCATTAATGACACCTAAATTGTTTTAGATATGGGAACAGGCAGAAAGAAAATAAAGATTAATTGGGAAAAAGTTGACAAATGGCTTGAAGCAGGGGCAAAGGGAACAGAAGTTGCAGCAGCATTGGGGATTTCTTTTGATACACTTTCACGCAGATGTTTAGAGGATCATTCTGCGTCTTTTGCGGACTACTCGCAGATAAAAAGGGAATGCGGAAATGCAAAGCTAAGATTGAAGCAACAAGAACTAGCAATGGAAGGGGATAGAGGGATGTTAATTTGGTTGGGGAAAAATAGACTTGATCAAACTGACAAACAAGAGAATAAAAACAATGTATCAATGACACAGCCAGTTCAATTTGTGTTTGAAAGTAAAGAGATGCCAAAGTTGCCAGAATCAGAAGAGGAAGTATTAAAGAATAATCCAGATGAAGCAAGTTAAAAGTCCATTCATATTAACACCATTATTAAATGCAAATCTAAGATGTACAAAAGATGTTATTGTGCATCAAGGGGGGACAAGTAGCGGTAAAACATGGGCAAATGTGGAAACAATGATCATTAAAGCAATACAAGAACCAAGAAGCAGGAATTTAATAATTGGTCAAGATATTCCCAATTTGAAAAGTGGATCAATAGCAGATTTGGAAAATGTGTTGTATAATATAAAAGAAAATATCCCAAATGAATATGCACATATTTTTAAAAGTGATTATCATGGGACAGATAAAATACATACCTTTTTCAATAATAGTTACATAAAATTTATGAGCTATGATGATGCACAAGATGCAAAGAACGGTAAGAATGATAATAGTTTTTTTAATGAAGCAAACGGGATAATATTTGACATATATGATGCACGTGCAGTAAGGACAGAGAGACAAGTGATTGTTGACTTTAATGCAGATGCACCATTCTGGGCGCATGAGAAACTTATTGGAGATCATTGTCAATGGTTCTTTAGCAATTACACCCATAACCCATTTCTAAGTGAGAAGATAAGGCAAAAGATTGAGAGGAGGAGAGACAACAAAGATTGGTGGCGTGTTTATGGTTTGGGTTTAACTGGTCAAAGTGAGGGTATTATCTTTAGAAATGTAAAGTGGTTAAAAAAAGGAACTCACATTCCAAAAGATTGCACAAATATTTCTTATGGAATTGACTTTGGTTACAGTAATGATCCAACAACAATTGTTAAAACTGGGGAGGAAAATGGTTATCTTTACATTGAGTTAATTGCATATAGTACTGGATTATACAACAAGGATATTGCACAAATATTGATAAGTGCAGAAGTGGAAAGGGGGGCAGACATATTTGCAGATCATGATCCACAAAATATTGCAGAGATAAACAAAGAGTTAAAAAATAGAAATTACTATGTTAAAGTAAAGAAAGCATTAAAGGGACAGGATTCAATAAGATTTGGGATTCAATTATTGCAAGCTCAACAAATGTTGATTGTGGAACATCCTGAATTCATAAAAGAGCAAATGCATTATAAATGGCATAAAACAAAAGTTGATTCTAAAGGGCATAAAAAACCAATAGATTCATACAATCATATTTGGGATGCAGTAAGATATGCAAGAGCGACAAAAGTAAGACAGAAGAAACAAAAACTACTAGGTTTTGCACGTGGTGGTTAATTATTATAAACTAAAAAAACATATTGTGTTAAAGACAGAATTAAAGAAAAAAATAGGTGGGTTTTTGCAAGATGGAATGGGACTAGATGAAGCAGTTGTGATAATATTAAAGTTAAATAGTAGCACATTAGAAAATGCAAAAAAAATTATTAATATGCTTTTAGAAACTGGGGATTTTGAAAATCCTGAAACAGCTTATAATGCATCAATGAATGTTATATCTGACATAGATGAAATAATTAATTTGACAAACTAAAAAAGTACAATGAAAAACATTTCTAAAGAGAATTATGAAAAAGCGTTGAAGGATGTTGAAAAGGCATATTTGACGTTAAAGGATGTTAACTTCTTCCCTATCAATGGGAGATTAGCCGCAAAGACTGTAATGATGTTAAGAACAATTCTTGAATCAAATGGGAAGCTAGAGCAGCACAACAGATTTAAAGCAGTGAAAGTAGGTATTAAACCAAGAGGGTACAAAAAGCCATCTCCAAAGCCAGTTGAGGAAGAATTGAAGCCAATGAACAAAGCAACAAGTGTTGGTGGGACAACAAAGAAAAGAAGAAAGCGCAGGAAGAAAGAAGAACCAACAACAGTTGAAAACAATCAAACAGAACCAACAACAACAGAAAATAATGAATAATTACACAATTGACAATGGTAAGCGTTTAAAACTTCCAGAAGACTGGAGTGAAATTACTTTGGGTAAATTATTAGACTTTCATAGAGATAAAAGTCTTAGTGGGGCAGATGTATTTAATGGTGAAAGCCTAACAACAAAGGATTATCAATACATCATGAAATCCATATGTTTTTGGAGTGTAGACACAAAAGAAGCAGACTTGTATGGTGTAAAACAAAGTGACCTTATGGCAGTATACATGACTTTAAGCAAAGTGTTGCAAGTACCTCAAGAGGTGGAGATAACTGAATACATTAAGTTTAAAAAACAACAATACTTTTTGCCGAAAATAGGAATGGAGAAAAGCACCGTTGCAGAATTTGTTGAAGCGACAGAAGCAGAAAAGAAAGTCAATATATTAAAAACTGGAAGTTTTGAAGCCTTGCCAAGTCTTTGTGCATTGTTCTTGAAACAGAAAGATGAGAAAGTAACAAAAAAATTCATAGAAGAAACAGTAAAAGAACGGGAAAAGTTATTTTTGGATCTCCCCATGTCGGATGCCTTCAAGGTAGCTTTTTTTTTACTCAAACAAAAGGAATCCTATGCAACATTTTTAAATTCTTACAAGGGGGCAATGGAAATTCTATATCAATCAAAGCTGAAAGAAAAACAAAATTTAATCAAAGCTTTGGATGGTATCAAATGATAACAACGGTGGCAGAAAAAAGAATCTTTGATCAAAAAGGTATGAATTCAATTTGGTCAGTGATGCTCTCCCCATTATATGAAGTATTGGCACATTACAATTATTCAATTGCAAAATCCATTCATCAAGAAGTTTTGCACAAAATAGCAACAGAAAAATGACAATAACAAAATTAGATAATATTTTCAATGTATTGTGTCAGAACATGCCAGATATTAATTTTTATCACTTTGGTTTTGCTAATGAGATAAATGAGGAGGGACTTATAAATAATTTCAATCCACCAAGTACAGTTCCAAATGCAAGGGAGTCACATGGTTTTCCTGCTGTTTATTTTACTCCACCTAGTGGAACAATGCAAGCAGGGTTTAAGAATCAGACAAGAGAAAGTTTTGTGATTAGCTTGTATTTTATTGACCTGCAAGGTAGGACAAATAAAGGTATTGAAACGGGGCAAAATAAAAGTGAGCAATGGACAGAACTGCAACTAATTGCCAATAGATTTTTTAATGCGTTGGGGGAGTTGTTTAAATCTGGTCAATATGCTATCCCCATAAGAAATTTTAATTTTGACACCAATGCAAATGGCTTTACTCAAAAGCTAGTATGGGTGGAATATACCTTCACAATTCCTTTGTCTGATAGTGGTTGTGTGGATATTTCTGATATTAACATTGAGGATATAAAGACACAGATCAATGCAGATGCAACAATTGACACGGATAGCCTAGAAAACAACTACTAATGAAAGAATTTGACAAACTTGTAAATGATATATTTATTGTTGTAAAAAAAGAATGGATTAATGAGATAAAGCAACAAGGTCATTCACTTACTGGAAGCCTAGAGAAGAGCTTGGAAGTAAAAGAGCTTATAAGCTTAAAGGCTATCATCTTAAACTTTTTTGCAAACAATTATGGGAACATCCTAGATAAAGGGACAAAGGCAAATAGAATTAAATATACAGAGGGCAGTGGGAGGAAGACAAGTAAATATATTGAGGGGTTAAAAGACTTTGCCAAGAAGCGTTTTATGTTAGATGATAAGGCAGCATTAAATGCAGCATTTGCAATTGCCAAGAAGCAGAAACAAGAAGGAATGCCCACAAAGAATAGTTTTGAATTTTCAAAGAATGGTAGGAGGACACAGCTTATTGATTTTACTTTATCCAATTCAGAAAAACAAATAAACAAGATTATAGAAAACGCAATTTTTGAACAGATCATAAACTTCAACTTTGATGTATAATACAATAATAGAAGCAGAAGCAGCAGCAACAGATATAAATGCAAGTTTGGTAAATATAAAAGGTTTTGCATTACTTAAACCAATAAATACTTTTGAACCAAGATATGTGGTTTCATATATCCCTAAAGAATATGAAGAACAATATGAATCTTCTGAATTGAAAGTGAAATATGAATTTCATTATGCATTCACAAAAACAATGGCAGTGTTGAACCAAAAAGGTATAATAAACAGTTTTGACAGTGAGCAAACAAATGTTGAGTATAACAATATTATTGCAACAGATAAATCCTTTGCTCAATTAAAAAAGATTCTTAGATTATGATAGTAGCAACACCAAAATATGACTATAATAGTGCTTATTTGCCTTTTCTCTTTGAATTAGTCTTCAACGGGATAAACATGGCATATGCGCAAATTAGTGTGTTTATTGATGGCAATTTTGAAGAAACAAAATTTGTAGCACCAAGAAGCAGCACAAACACAACAACATCTTTTACTGTTGACTTGCAAACGTCTTTGCAGTTGAGGATGGGGACACCACAATTTGGGATAAGTAATGTTTTTCCAACATTCCCAGTTACACCAACACAATTTCCATATCAAGTTGTAAATGATAATAATTTTAAAGATGTGCGTATTATTGTAAGTTATTACCAATTCCAAAACAATATCCCTGCATTAGCTGGGCGTGATGTATCACAAACATACAAAGCTTTAGTTGGCACAAGACAAATAAATGAACCAGAAGAATACATTGGGTTTATTACGGGTTCAAGTTTGCAAGGGAAATTTTTATCAAGGCGCAAATTTTCACCAACAGAAACCACACCAATAACAAGGTCACAAAGTTTGTATTTTTCTTTTATTGCTGATCCTAATATTAACAGTTTTCAAGTAATAGCACTAAACAAGCAGGGGTTACCAATTTATAATGCGGTTGGGAATTTCCTTTCAAGTGCTGGAGATATTAAAACGCTTGGTGTTGGATTACCTCAATTAGATTATCCTTCATGGTTAAGCGGTTCATTTGATCCAACTGACCCAGAGATTGACAAGTACAGTGTTGTTGTGGGCAATGGTAATTTTTCGGCATTTAGTCAATTCTTTTTGTTTCAAGTTGTCCCAGATTGTAAAGAGGGTCTTGAAGTTCATTGGCTAAATGAATTGGGAGGTGGGGAAAGTTATGTTTTCAGGACAGAAACAATTGAAACATTAAGTGTCAAAGGGAATTTTGCAAGGTCTCCATTAAGCGCAGATCCATTTGACGTACGTAAAACATTTGAAAAGGGTAGATTCAAATTTAATAATGCAGATGCAAAAATACAATATACTTGTGTTAGTGATTTCCTGCAAAGGGATGAAGCAGAGTTTTTAAAGGGGTTATTGTATGCTACAGAAGTTTATGCGGTTATTGATGGGGCGTTCTATTCTCTACAAGTTGAAGATGGAGATTTTGTAATTGATGATAACAATGATTTTAAAACACAATTGGAAGTAACTTTGACACGTTCAGTTGATCAATATACACTAATAAGATAATGAAATACTTAAACATATTTGTAGATGGTGTTAAGCTTGATTTTGAAGTAACACCCGACAAGTTTTACTTTACTTATTCTATAAAGGGTCTTGAAGACTTTACAAAGGTGGGTGGAGCATTAACGGAGCGCAGTTTGAAAATACCATCAACAAATAAAAATGATGCAGTATTTCAAAGGTGGTGGGAGTCTAGCTTGGACAATGAGGATGCAAGTAACTTTAAGGATATAACAATTGATGATGGAGGGGAATTTATTTTCAAAGGTAAGTGCATCTTAAAAAAATCTGTATTGCAGGGGGCAACTTATGGGGTACGTGGTGTATTTTACCAATTAGCTTGTTATGCAAATAACACTGATTTTATTATTTCTCTTGATGGTGCATTGATGGCTAATATTCCTAATTTGCCACAAAATTTAGCTTATAACTTTGAAGTTATTGAATTGGGGCAAGATGGTGATCCAGATGCCAGAGATTATTGCACGGGTTTTATAAAATATGGAAATTGGGAGTTGGCTGATAGAGTAAGATTTTATGAATGTACTTTCTTATTGTTTTTGCGCCCATTGATTATAAATTTGTTTCAATCAATTGGGTATGAAGTTCAAAGTGATTTCATTGAAACAGAAGAATTTAAACGGTATTGCATGCCCTTAATCCCATTTGAGCAAACACCATTGGAGTATTCACCATATTTTGGGGGACTTATTGCAACAGACACAAGTGGTTTTACTCCAAATAGTGGGGCATTGTCACAATTAATTTTTGACACAATAAGCACACCAGCTTTAACAATATCACAGCCATATAATACAGCAAACGGGAAATATTCAAATCCTTTCTTTGGGGATTACACTTTCAAAGTTGTATTAAATATAAAAAGTGTTGTTCAAAGTTTTGTGTTACAACTTGAAGCAAACAAAAATGGGGCAACTCAACTATCAAAAGATTATAGATATTTGGTAGCAAATCAAGTGCAACAAGTTGTTTTTTATTATACTGATACATTTGCATTAACAGATGAGGTTGAATTCTTTATTGGGGGATCATCCATCGCAAACCTTTATGAATATGAATTGGTTGAACTTGTTGTTGAAGCGTCAAATGTTCCAATACAAACAAATTATCCCGTTATCCCTGAATTGCTTCTTAGAGACTACAAGCAAAATGATTTTCTTGCAGGTGTTCAACAGATTTTCAACTTAAATATTGAAGCTAACAGTTTTACAAGAATTGTGACAATTGAACCAGCAGACAACTATATAACAACAACAGATTTTTCCCCAAATAAAAACGGGGAGGGATTTTTCAATGATACAGTTGAAAAGGGGATTGACACATTGCCACAATCATTTTTGACCAGTGAAAGCATAAAATTAAAAAGGAATATCCAATATAAGTTTAAATCAAATGATCCTACAAGTGAAGCAATTGACAATGGTAGTGATATTGGTTACAATGATGGTGTTTATTCTTTTCCAGAAGATAGGCATAAAGAAGGTACACAAGTCATTGAAAATGTATTTTTTCACAAAACACCTACAATTTTAGATGAGCAGGTAAGGGGGGAAAGTTCAAACTATAATCCCCAATTTCCTTTGCTATGGTCAGAAAATTATTTTGAGGATAAAAGCCCAAACTTTACATTTAATAACACAGTACCAAGAATTTTTTATTCAAGGGGAAGAAGTTTAGAAGCCACAATAAGAATTAATTTACCACCTCCATTTGTGGATAATGAAAATTATAGATACAATCAGATATTTATGGTTGATTATTTACAGTATGATACTGGATGCCCTGCATTATCTTTTAGTGATCTTACTGTTAACAATGTTTTTGTAAGTGGCTTAATAAGGCGTTTTTATATCCCTGAATTAAAGAGGTTGCAAGTAGGAAAACTTTATGAATTGTGGTTGTTTTGGCGCAATTTGGATATATCAAATATTACTTTTAGAAATAAAATATACTTGAATCAAAGTCTTTACATTGTACAACAAATATCACGTTATGATCCTACAACAACAGAAAGCACAAAAACACAGCTTTTGTTGGATGCACCAATTCAACTTGAAGATTTTGACAACATTAGAAATACAATAACTAATCCCGTAATTATAGCATAATGGCAGATAAACAACTAAGTTTTAGTATCAAGTTAGAAGGCAATGACAAGATATTAAAAAATTTAACAGAAGCACAAAGTGCAGTAAAAGAGCTAAATAAGCAGTTAAAGGAAACAGAAAATCAAGAAGCATATGCAGAACTAGAAAAAGAACTTGTTAAGTCTAAAGCGGCATTAAGCGAGTTTAGGAAGGAGCAAAAGAACCAAATTAGAGATTTTAAAGCAGCACAAAATCAAGCAGGTTCATATGAAGATTTGAATGCACAATTGGTAAGAGCAAGACAAGAATTCAAAAAGCTTGGTGCAGCAGAAAGAGAAAGTGCAGCAGGGCAAGAATTGACACAAAACATTCAAAGACTAGATAAGGAACTAAAAGAACTTGATGAATCTATTGGTCAAAGTCAAAGAAAAGTTGGGAGTTATGAAGATGCAATAAACGCAGCTTTTGGTGGTGCGGCTGGTCAGGTTACTGGTGTTATTGATAGTTTTAAACAGATAGGTGAAGCAGCTACAAATGCAGGGAATTTGATTTCAAAAGCCTTTGTGGCATTGCAAGCAGTCCAAGCAATTGTTGAGGTTGTTGGGGCAATAGATGAATTTGTTGATGCTACAAGAGAAGCACAACGTCAAGTGGAAGCAACGTTTGGAACATTAGGAGCAGAAACGGATGAAATCACAGTAAAGATACAAGCACTATCAAAGACATTTAATGTTGAGTTGGATGAAAGTTTAAAAGCAACTAACAATTTAGTTAGACAATTTGGGATTGATGCAGATGAAGCAACCAATTTGCTTGCAGAAGGTTTAGCCGCAAGTGCAAACCAAACAGAATTCATTGGATTAATATCAGAGGACATTGGTAAATTGTCAAATGCTTCCATTGATGCAGCAGAAGCGGTTGGTCTGATCACAGAAGCCACAAACAAAGGAATTAATGTTGACCTATTAAGTGAGGGCATTATCTCCCTTAGAGAGAACACAGAAGCCACAGCAGATGCAATTGAAAACGCATTTGGGGCAGAGAAAGCAAAGGAAATTGCTGATGCATTCCAAGAAGAACCAATAAGGGCATTAAAGATTGTAGCAGCAGAACAAAAAAAGTTAGATCAAAATAGTAAAGAAAGTGCAGAGTTAATTGCAAATGTATTTAAGGGTGTAGGGGAAGAAAACATAAAAAGTGTTCAAGCAATTGCAGAGTTAAGTGGGGATTTAAGTCAATTAGGGAATCAAGAAACAGACCGTTTAAATTCAATAAGGGAAGCCAATGAAGATTTGGCAAGGGCGCAATTAAATGTGTCTAATAATTTAAAAGATATTATTGGAGATAGTGAAGCGGCAGGTAAATCATTAAAGGCTGGGTTGATCACAATATTCAATGAATTCTTGGTAACATTGAAACCTGCAATTGATGATGTAAAAGAGTTCTTTGGGTTATTTAGCACTGGCAATTCTGAATTATCAATATTTGAAAAAATTGCAAAGGGGACAACAGTAACTTTAAAAATATTTGTGGGTGTTATTAGTGTCATAATAAATTCATTTATTGCAGTTGTAAAAGGCATTAAAGAAATTGTATCTAGTTTTCTCCCATTAGAAAAAGCAGTTGATGGGGTAGGAGGATCATTTGTAAATTTATTTGATATAATTGATAAAATACCAGCAGTAATAAATGGGGTTAATGAAGCCATAAAACAACTTGTTAAAAATTCAGTTGGCAATATAAAAGAATTGATACTTGAATTTCAAATATTTTCAAAGACTGCAAAACAAGCTTTATCATTTAATGCAGATGCAGGACTTGAAGATGAAATAAATGATCTAAAGCAGCAACAAAAACAAATTCAAGATGAAACAATTAGTGTTATTGACGCATTTAAAAAAGGCTTTAATGATACACTAGCAGCACAAAGAGAAACAGCAGCACAGCGAGAAAAACAAGCACAAGAGGAAACAAAAAAAGTAAATTCTATACGCAAAAAGGGAGATGCAGAAGCAAGGAAGGAAGCAATTGATGCAGAAAAGAAAAGGCAAGAAGAGTTAGAGAAATTGCAAAAAAAGTTCTTGCTAGATATTGAGCAACGTGAATTGGTTAGAGCTGCATTATTAACAGAGCTAACAAAACGCATAAGGGACAATGAGATAAACGCATTAGGGGACACAGCAGAAGCAAAAAGGAGAGCAGCAGAAGCAGCGTATCAAGATGAGTTGGATGCTATCACAGCACAAGGGGATGCAGTAAATGAAAGGCAACAAGAGAATGAACAAAAAGCAATTGAAGCATTTGGGGAAAGTTCTGACCAAGTTGCCCAATTAAGACTGCAACAACAAGAGGAAAATGCACAGCTTGAAGAAGTATTTGCGCAGCTAAGGTTGCAAGCACTAAAGAAGTTCAATGATGAAGAATTGCAAATTGAAGAAGATGCAATTGAAGATCAACAAAAGATTAGACAAGCGGCATTAGAGAGTGATATATCTGGTGTGCAAGCTGCTAATAATTTTATTTTGTCAAAGCTTGAAGAAAGGTTCAACAAGGGATTAATAAGTGAACAAGAATATAATGCGCAAGTTAGTCAACTGCAACAATCAAGTTTGCAAGAACAATTGGATATCTATGACAAAGAAATTGATTTCCTGCAAGCACAATTGGATCAAGGCTTAACAATTAATGAGGATTATTTCAACAAGTTAAAAATTGCAAGGCAACAATTAAGTACCGAAAAAAGCAAAATATTAAAGCAAGAAACAGAAGCCGAAAAGCTTTTGACAGAGAATGTTGCAAAGAGTATTGGGATAATTGCACAAAATGTAAAGTCAGGGATTGACCAAATTGGGGGGTTCTTTGATAGTATTGCTCAACGTGATCAAGAAAGGATTGACCGACAACAAGAAAATAATGAAAGGTCAATTTCTATTTTAGAAAGCAATTTAAGCCAAGCAAGTGGAATAAGACGTGCAGCACTCCAACAAGAATTGGAAAGTGAATTGAGGGCAAAAGAAGAACTTGCAAGAAAGGAAGAAGAGATTGCAAAGAGAAGCGCAAGACAACAAAAAGCAATTGCCATTGCACAAGCAGTAATAAATGGGGCATTATCTATAACAAATATATTAGCAACAGTCCCCAAATTTGACTTTGGTATTGCATCAGCTTTACAAATTGCAGGTTCTGTTGCAACAACAGCAGCACAGATTGCAACAATATCAACACAACAATTTGCAAAGGGGGGAATCTTAAACGGGAAAAGTCATTCACAAGGAGGAATAAAAACAAGGTTTGGAGAATTGGAAGGGGGGGAAGCGGTAATAAATAAGAAAAGCACAAAAATGTTTAAACCATTATTATCCCGTATTAATGAAGCAGGTGGTGGGCGCAAGTTTGCAGAGGGGGGAATCTTAACACCTGCATTATCAGCTCCAACAAATAACATTACAGATATAGACAGATTTGCCAATGCTGTTTTAGCAAGTGCCGAAGCAACAAACAACAGAATTGACAACATAAGAGTGTCACTAAATACTGATGAACAACTAAGAGATCAACAAGATCAAGAAGAAAATATAAGAATTGCAACATTGTCAACAGATCAAAACAGATAATTATGTACGTGATAAATATACCAATAAACGTAAAAAAAGAGATAGTTAAAACACTACAAGAATTAACAAAAACAATTTACACGCCTATAAGATATAAGAAGTTCTTATTGGTGGCTTATTATAGATATGTTGAACCATTAAGGGGAGGGGAAACAGTTGATGAGAAAGTAAAGCGTGGTTTAGGTTGTGCAGTTTGTTTTGGAGATGTAAAAAAGTATTTCAAAAAAAACAAAATGATTTATATCAATGACATTAAAACAGCAGGCAAACAAGATTAATGACTTCATAAAATTCTTTTGTGAGGAATACAAACAATTTGATAGTGATCAAGTAAAGTTCATGATCCAACATAATTTTATCCATTACAAGACTGTAAATATATACACAGTTAATCAAATGTATTTAAGGATCAAAGAAGAATACCCAAAGAAGGAAGCAGCATTGACATATATTTCTAATCGCTATGGGTTCAAAGTTAGATGGTGTTATTATCTAGTGAAAGAGGGATGTGGGTATTTCAGAAAAAATAAGTTATTCCAAAATAATACAGCTATTAACTAACTTTTTAGTTACAATTCTCTTTGGTTAAACGTATTATATAAAATATAAAAAAGACTATGAAAAAAATTGAATTATACAGTGAAATTGATTATTGGGCGTTTAATCAGCTCAACAGCGAATTAAAAGAAGCAGATGGGCAAGATGTTGAGATCTATATTAAAAGCGGTGGAGGGGCAACATTTGAAGGGTTTGCAATGGCTTCATTGATTAGTGATTATTCTGGGAATGTCAAAACAATTGGAATTGGAGTTGTGGCAAGTGCAGCGACAACAATCTTAATGGCTGGTGATGAAATTGTTCTTGATGAGGATTGCATGTTCATGATCCATAATGCATGGACATGGGCAGCAGGGGACAAAGATGAATTGAGAAAACAAGCAGAGATAGTTGAAAAAGTAACAAAACAAATTGAAGACTTTTATATGCGTAATTTGGAATCAAATGGTTCTGAATTAACAAGAGAAGAATTAACAACAATGATGGATGAAGAAACATGGCTAACAGCGCAGGAAGCGTTGAATCTTGGCTTTATCACATCAATTAAGAAAGCACAAAAGAAGTCTGATCCCGTTGCGATCATGGCAAGCATTAATAAATTCAATTATAAAAATTTAAATTTTAAAATGAGTAACAAGAAAAAAACAAAATCATTGACAGCTAGGTTTTTTGATTTCTTGAATGGTATATCAGAAGAAGATATAAAAGCCATGAAAGAAGAGGAAGCAAAAAACATGGATGATGATGACAAACAGAACATGGATGAAGATGATAAGAAAAAATCCATGACTAAAGAAGAACTTGAAGCACTAGCAAAAGAAAATGGCTATGAGCTAGTTGAAGTTGAAGACATGGATGAAGATGAAGAAAAGAAAAACATGGATGATGATGACAATCAAGAGGTAGCCAATGAACTGAAAAATGAATTGGAATCATTAAAAGCTAAACTAGCAGAAATGGAAGAGCGCAAAGTTGTTGCCGCACCAAGTGCAAGCAAGACAAAAAAACGTAAAAGAGTAAAAACGGGACTTGAAAATGTTAGTGCTGATATTATCAAGCTTTTTAATAAAGCAGGGAAAGCGGCAGGAATAAAAGAAAATTAAAAATGGCTAGTTACACTGATTATCCCAAAGCAGCCACAAACAATGCAAAGAGAGCTTTGAAATATAGGGATGAAAGTGGAAACCCTAATGATTGTGGGACGCCAGTTGGCTGGGCTAGGGCTAACCAATTAGCAAACAGAGAACCAATAAGTGAGGACACAATAAAACGCATGGCATCTTTTAATAGACACAGACAGCACAAAGATGTCCCGTATGAAGATGGTTGTGGTGGCTTGATGTGGGATGCTTGGGGAGGGACAGAAGGTGTTGAATGGGCAATTGAAAAAAGTAAAGAAATTGATCTTGAAAACAGCATAAAAAATACTTTTGAAAAGGTCAAAACATTAGTAAACTTTATAAAGAATTTAAAATGAGTAATGAAAATACATTCTTTGGTAATCATGTACCAAGAACAACAGCAACAACACGTAAGTGCAATGGTGTTTTGTTGAGAGGTGTGAACCGCAGAGGTAACACAATTAATTATTTCCCTGCATTTACATATGCAAATGGTGGTGGTTCTTTTGTTGTAAATCCAATTGATTCAAATTTAACCACACAGCCATATGAGTATTACACTGTAACTATTACAGATAGAATGGGAACATGGGTTGCAGGGTCAATAAAAGATGGCACACCTATCACAATTGATGTATCAAGTTTGGCACAAGTTGGAACGTGGGACATTCATGTGAGTACTGGAAAAGAAGATGCAGGAAGGCACTTATCAAGATATGATTTTAATGTGTCAATTGCATTTGATTCTGCTAGTGGTGGTTTTGATACTGGGGATGAGCTTGTAAGATCAACATTTTCAATTGACGTTGCAAATCCTACAACTGTAAGAGATGGGGATCTTGTACAACTAACAACAGCAGTTGGTACAGATATTAATGCACAGCTTGAAATTGAAAACATTGGTTTTGTCGCTGATGTAGTATTCAATGTTTCTGTTGAGTCTTCAAATGGAACAGCATCAACAACTGTTGTTAATCCTTTAGTTGTGGCAACACAAAGTTCAGAAACAGCCGACATTGTTTTTGATGGTCAAACGGCAGGGAAATATTCAGCTTATGTAACAGCAGTATCAAACAACAACAGCATTTTCACATGCAGAGTTGAATGGGAAGTAGCTTAATTATTAAACAAAAAAACAAAAGAAAATTA
>JAAEPT010000114.1 GCA_024232295.1 Cytophagales bacterium | reverse complement strand
TATCTGTATTTCAGTTAGTTAACATCTACTTTGATTAGTACTATAAATATCTAACTAAAAGTAAGATTGTTTTGCTGTAAATCAGTCAGTTACACAGTTATGAAACCTAAAACTTTAAATCACTTCACTGTCAAGTTTGTATTTTTCCTTACTATGTTTAGAAAAATCTCTTCATGAAATTCAGTGGTATATTCATTAATTAGCTGGTCTTCCTTATGGTTGTATAATTTCCATTCTCCATCATTATATTCTAGGGAAGTTAAACTTTCCACCCAATCTCCAGAATTGAGATAATTTATTGTTTTATTATTTACAGTAAATTGCTTGATAGAGGGTTTGTGAATATATTTTAGCCCCGCAAATCACATGGTCATAGTTTTTCTGAATGGCTGTATTTATGATATTTTCTTCAAAATCACTCATGAAAGTCGCAGCTTTTTTTACACTACTTTTTAATGCTTTGGAAAAAGTAATTGGTTGGATTTTTAAGTAGTTAAGTCCTTTATTTATTTTTCGATTTAGCCATACTAAGTAATTGTAGATGTATCCTCCAATAATAGCCAAACCACGATTTTTTACACTGGTGTCAAAAATATCTCCATGAAAAATCCATGTACTATTTCCATCTAACTCCATACAATATTGATTCACTATGTGTAGATTACCTAAATGAGTTCCTTCAAATTTTCTCAAAAAATCATTATGATTTCCTGTTATATAATAAACATCGATTCCTTTTGATGTATAGGATAAAAATTCTTTGATAATGGCTAAATGTTCTTTGGGCTATTTATTTTTTGAAAAAAGCCACATATCAATAATGTCTCCATTAAGAATGACTTTCTTGGGAGAGATAGTTTGTAGGTATTGATAGAGTTCCTTAGTTTGACTTCCATAAGTTCCTAGATGTAGGTCAGATAAGACTAATACTTCAACTTCTTTTTTGTGGGATGGTGAATAATTGTTTTCTGAATAATTGGAAGATGTACCACTATTTGTCCTTCTGAAAGGAGAATCTAAGAAATGCACTTTATCAATTAGAAAGTTTGTCAATAATGTTTTCATTGTTGATCGTTATTATCACGTCAACAAGTAAACCATCTAAATTTAATTTGTGATAATCATAGTATTACTAAATTGTTTTAGTCTGATTATCAAAATACTAAGTGTTAAATTATGGTTATGATTCTTTTGTTAATTGATTGTGTTTTTTTTGAAAAGATCGCACACTTATTTCTTGTTTTTACAAAATTATTTTGTGATATTTTTTTGCTATTTAAAAGTGTGGTGTGACAATATAAATTTTTGTACTACTGTTCTTTTTTGTAAATTGTGAAAAAACTGGATAAGTATAAATATGTTAACATATACAAATCGAAAGGGAGAGACTTTCTGTGTGGAAAAAAAAGAAAGTAAAAGTGGTTCAGGGTACACATATCATGTGATTCTTTTTGACGAATCTTCAAAAGAAAAAGCTTTGATTGATGCCTTGTCTCCTCATTATGAGTTGTATGAAAGACCTTTTGATGCAAGAGTAATTATTCGTAGGAAATTTGCTTCAACAATTACCCCAGAAGAATATGACTTAGTTGTGGATGTGTTACAAGCTTTAGACCTTCCAGAATTGTTTATTGTTGAATTGCTTCCAGATGGTTTGTTGTTGTATCTAAGCACATTAACAAAAGAGGATAAACAAAGTATTCAAGACACTAATTTATTTCATAGAGCACAATGGTATCATGAAAAAATTAAATTGATTAAAGAAGGGGAAGTATATAAGGTTCAGCGTTATTCAAATTTATTAAAGCATACAGGCTGGATCACAATGGAATCAGGCAGTGACCTTAAGCCATTATTGGATAAGTTTTTACCTCATATTAATCAAGATACTCTATTGAATTTTTGGGAAGAAGAAACCGCTCAATAATACATACTTCTTGTTTCTTTTAATTTGAATTGTTCAATTTTTGAAATTGAAGGAAATCTTTGATTAGATAAAAAATTCCAGAGGGTACAATGATAAATATAAGTGGGTTATAATCATAAGCACCTATGATATCAAAGTGGAGTAAACGAATAAAAGCTCTAGTCAAGCCACAACCTGGACAATGAAAACCAAAAATAGTAGTCCAGATACAAGGAGGTAAAATATTGATTGCAAAAAATATTTTCAGTACAAAGCCAATAATGAAATATAAACCTACTAATGAGAATATTTTGTTATATACTAAGTATTGAGAGAATTGTTTCATAAAAAAGAGAGAGACCTTTTAAAAGGTCTCTCTTTTTGGTTTGTGTATAAAAAGTACTTTGTTCTTATTGTTCTAACTCTCTTCCATCAGCCATTTTCATACTACCTGTGATGATTTTGATAAGGTCGATTAATGACCAGATTCCACATCCACCGAATGTGATAAGTTGTAACCACCAGTTAGAATATCCCATCATTAAACGGTGAATTCCTAAGTATCCTAAGAACCAGGCTACTATAATCATTGTCATTTTCGATTGTACAGGTTTTTGATCGCTCATTTTTCTAAAATTTAATAAAAACTACGTTTTCTACTCTTTTACAGGATTTTCGAACACCTCCTATTGTCTTAAAAAACAATTCTTTATTGTCTACTTCTTTTAAGAAAAAAGGTTGTAAAAAGTATTGTTTCTTTATTAAGAATTAACGCAAAAAGATAATCTTTTTGGAAATATACAAGAAAATGTATGTTAAATTATTGATAAAATTTCATTGTTTATCTACAGTGTAAAAAATAGGTTATCTCATTTTAAACACAAAAAGCTTCCCAAAATGAGAAGCTTTATTGCGGTCTGGACGGGACTCGAACCCGCGACCTTCTGCGTGACAGGCAGACATTCTAACCAACTGAACTACCAAACCAAAGTATTTCTATTTCCTTAATTAAGGTGGCGGTCTGGACGGGACTCGAACCCGCGACCTTCTGCGTGACAGGCAGACATTCTAACCAACTGAACTACCAAACCGTATGGAAATACTTTATAATAATATTGTAAGAACTAAATCTAAAAGCGGTCTGGACGGGACTCGAACCCGCGACCTTCTGCGTGACAGGCAGACATTCTAACCAACTGAACTACCAAACCGTGCTTTTTTGCTTAATTGCGATGCAAATATACAAGCTTTATTTTATAAACAAAACATAAAACAGAAATTTATTCAGATTTTTCGAAATATTTAGGTTCTACTATGTCCGTTAACCATACACCATTTTTTGATTGATAAAATAAAATTCCATCATTATGCATTTCTAGGCTTTTTACTTTTAAAATTACTGGTATCCCATGTCTTGACCCTACTTTGTGAGCAGTCTCATAGTCACTTGACAAATGTACATGATGCCTGTTTTGTTTGAGAATCCCTTTCTTTTCAATATTTTCTAAGTATTTAGAAGCTGTGCCATGGTAAAGAAATGGAGGAGGAGTTTGAGCTGTATATCCTAAGTCAATGTCAATACTATGTCCTTGGTTTGCTCTTATCTTGAGAAGGTCATCACTTAATGAAAAACGTTGTTTGTCATTGTTTTTGACAATTTTTGCTAGTCTATCAAGATCAAGATTGATGTTTTTGTATATTCTTAGGTTGTTTAAGAGTGTTTTGACTTCTACCCAACCTTGTGGGTCTAATTTTAAAAATAATCCTTCAGGATGGTGTCTAAGTGTGTAACTAAGTAATTTACTAATTCTCTTTTCGTTCATTTTTTCGTTTCTTTTTATAATCTAAAATGTTGATGATATTTTCGGGAGGGCAAAAATCATATTCCTTTGGTTCATTTGAGCTGATGATAATTAATTTTTTTCCAATAAATTGTGCTACTTCTTTTAAGTACCAGTTACAGCCTTCATGATCTAAATTTACTGTTGGCTCATCTAAGAATAAGGTAGGGGTATTACTATACATTGCTAAAAATAATTTGACACGCTGTTTCATTCCTGAAGAAAAATAAGCGAGTTCTTTGTCTTTTGCGTGCTCTAACTGTAATATTTGCAAAGCATCTTTTATGTCTAAGGAAATATTTTTGAGTTGGAAGTGGAATTTTAGTAATTCTGTGAGTGTGAATTCTTCAATAAGTTCTAGGTATGGAGCAACAAAGCTAATATATTGATAAATATCAATATCCTTAATTTCTTTCTCTCCATGTTCATAATAGATATTTCCTTGGTTAGGATGTTCTAACCCAGCTAATAGTTTTAAAATAGTGGACTTACCAGAGCCATTACTCCCAATAAATGTATATACACTATTTTCATCAAAAAAAAGGTTGACATCACGAAAAATCCATTCAAAATTAAATCGTTTGCCAACCTTTTCTATTTTTATTTTCATATTGGAAATTTAATATCCTTTCATGATACCTCTAGTGGAATTCTTGACAAAGTTTAAGACTTCGTCTCTTTCCATAGTAGCTTTCATTTCCTTTTCAATTTCTTCTAATGCTTTTGCATTATTATTACCCTTCATGAACAATACACGATAAATATCTTGAATCTGTGCAATTTGTTCATTTGAGAATCCTCTACGTCTTAATCCAATAGAGTTAATACCAATATAGCTCATAGGATCACGTCCTGCTTTTGTATAAGGAGGCACATCTTTACGAACCATTACTTGGCTTCCAATCATTGCATGTTGTCCAATTTTTACAAACTGGTGAATAGCACTACTACCACCAACAATTGCCCAATCCCCAACTTCAACATGTCCACCAATTTGAACTGCATTTACGATGACACAATTATCTCCAATAATACAATCATGAGCAATATGGCAATAAGCCATTAGTAAGGTATTGCTACCAACTACCGTTTTGTGTCTATCAACTGTACCTCTATTTACTGTAACACACTCACGAATTGTTGTATTATCTCCAATATGAGCAGTAGTAATTTCTCCTCCAAACTTTAAATCTTGAGGAGCAGCAGAGATGACAGCACCAGGGTAAATTTTACAATTCTTACCAATACGAGCACCATCCATAATTACTGCATTGGGACCAATCCAAGTTCCTTCACCAATCTCCACATCTCCATGGATGGTAGCAAAAGGTTCTATGGTCACATTTTCCGCAATTTTTGCGTCAGGATGAATGTTTGCTAATACTTGAGTCATTTAATTTTTTCTTACAATACTTGCTAAAACCTCCGTTTCACATACTAATGTATCATTTACAAAAGCATATCCCTTCATGTTTGCTAAGCCTCTTTTTATTGGAGCTAATAATTCACACTTAATAATTAGTGTATCTCCAGGAACAACTTGTTTTCTGAATTTACATTTATCAATACCCAAGAAGAATGTCCAATAATTTTCTGGATCTTCTACTGTGTTCAAGACGTAGATACCACCTACTTGAGCAATTGTTTCTAATAGATATACACCAGGGAATACAGGGTTTCCAGGGAAGTGTCCTGTGAATTGTGGTTCATTAAGTGTAACATTTTTAACACCAACTACAGAAGTCTTATCTAGGTGTATAATTTTGTCCACAAACTTAAACGGAAAGTCATGTGGAAGAGCTTCATAAACTTCAATGTTGTTCAACAAAGGTTTTGCTTTTGGATCGTATTTAGGAGCAATAGGTCCTTTTCTACGTTGCATTTTCATTGCCTTGCGAACTAGTTTTGCTAATTCAACATTTGATTTGTGTCCAGGACGAACAGCTGTGATCTGTCCTTTGATTGGAACACCTACCAAAGCCAAATCTCCCATCACATCTAATAATTTGTGACGGGCAATTTCATTGGAAGAGTGAAGTTCAATGTTATTTAAAATACCTTTATCTTGTACTTTTAGGTTTGATTTACCCAAAAGTGTTGCTAATTCTTGTACTTCTTCTTCAGATACAGATTCTTCTACTATTACAATAGCATTATCTACATCTCCACCTTTAATTAAACCTTGTTCAAAAAGAGGTTTAATTTCGTGAAAGAAGCAAAAAGTTCTTGAAGGTGAAATTTCTGTTCCAAATTCTTTTAGGTCATTTAGAGTTGCTAACTGACTACCTAAAACAGAAGAGTTATAATCTACCATTGTAGTGATTCTATAATCATCTAAAGGTAAGATCGATAACTCAATATTATTTTCTTCGTCTTTGTAGTGAATAGGCTTAGTCACCTCATAAAAATCACGAGGAGCACCTTGTTGATCAATACCAGCTTCTAAAAGGGCATTATAAAAAGGTTGTGCACTACCATCTAGGATTGGCACTTCTATTCCATCTATCTGAATAAGAACATTGTCTACCTCTAGTCCAACTAGAGCAGCTAGGGCATGTTCTACCGTTGAAATTTTTACATCATCAGTTCCAATTGTTGTACTTCTAGATGTGTCAACAACAAAGTCTGTATTTGCTTCAATTTTAGGTTGTCCTTCAATATCTGTTCTTTGAAAAACAATACCATGGTACTCTTCCGCAGGCAAAAATGTAATTGTTACATCTGCTCCTGTATGTAACCCAACACCTGACAAGGAAACAGGCGATTTAATAGTTTGTTGCTTTAAATTCATTCCTATCTTTTCTCTTAGAGAAGTAAATTTAATTTTTTTCTTCCAGTTTTTTCAATTGAACTTGCATTTTTGGCAAACTTTTGAAAACTGTGTATGCTTTTATATAGTCTTTGAAGTCTATGGCAGGACTTCCTAATACTGTAAGACCTTCTTTTTTAATGCTTGTTACAATCCCTGATTGTGCTCCAATAAGTGTTTTGTTTGGGATCTTTGCATGGCCAGCAATTCCTGCTTGTCCTCCCACTTGACAATGCTTACCAATTTTTGAAGACCCAGCAATTCCTGCTTGAGCAGCTATAACTGTGTGTTCATCAATCTCTACATTATGAGCTACTTGTACTAAATTATCTAATTTAGTACCTTTTTTGATGACTGTAGAACCAATTGTAGCACAATCAATTGTTGTATTGGCCCCAACACTTACAGAATCCTCTAAAATTACATTTCCAAGTTGAGGAATGGTTTTATAAGATCCATCTTCTTGAGGAGCAAAACCAAAACCATCACTACCAATAATAGCTCCTGCATGCAAAACGCAGTTTTTTCCTACTATTGTATTTGCATAAATCTTCACACCACTGTAAACAATAGTATTGTCTTCTATCATTGTGTTGTCTCCAATATATACATGAGGATAGATCTTTACATTATTTCCAATTTGGCAATTTTGACCAATATAAGCAAAAGCCCCTACATAAATATCTTCTGGAGTAGTAGTTGTGGTATCTATAAAGGATGGTTGTTCAATTCCTACTTTGAGAGAGAGTTGAATTTCTTGTTGTTTTTCTAAAAGTTGTGTGAAGCTAGAATAAGCATCTTTTACTCGAATTAGAGCAGTTTCGATTTCTTTCTTTGGTTCAAAATCATGATTTACGATCACAGCACTTGCTTTTGTTTCATAAATGAAATTTTCATATTTAGGGTTTGCTAAAAATGAAATAGAACCTTTCGTTGCTTCCTCAATCTTTCCAACATTTAGAATGGTTGTAGTCTTGTCTCCAATAACTTCTCCATCGATTAGTTTCGCAATTTGCTCTAACGTAAAATTCATGATTTTTAAGTTTACTCCTCCCTTAATTTACAAAGATACGTTTTTCAACCACGATAAATAATATTTTCGTACAATTTTGCTAATTGCTTCAATGTTAAATAACTCATCAACCTTATAAATGTTTTTGATTCAGTGCCGTTTTGTTAATATTATTACATGTTTAATGTTTAAAAGCTAAAATTGACTACTTGAGTTTTATTTTATTGCCATGTGATTGATACTTAAAATACATTGTTTTATTCCCTTGAAAATAACTTTTTCTTTTTGTGTATTGATGAAGTTTGAGAAAAAATATGCTAATTGTTAGATGTATTACGTTTCGTACTTCAAAAGGTATTAAGCAAACACAAAATTGAGAATATTTTTATGGAAAGTAGTTATAGAATTCTTTGGGCTGATGATGAGATTGAATTATTGAAGCCCCATGTTTTATTTTTAGAAGCCAAAGGTTATGCTGTTACAGCAGTAAACAGTGGAGTAGAAGCAGTTGAGGAGGTAGAAGTAGGTGGTTATGACATTGTCTTCTTAGATGAAAGTATGCCAGGTATGTCAGGCTTAGAAGCATTGGCAAAAATAAAGGAAATGAATCCAAATCTTCCTGTAGTAATGATTACCAAGAATGAAGAAGAATCAATTATGGAAGAAGCAATTGGTGCAAAGATTTCTGACTATTTGATCAAACCTATTAATCCTAAGCAAATTTTATTAGCCATTAAAAAGATTTTAGACAATCGAAGAATTGTTTCTGAAAAAACAAATATGGCTTATCAACAAGATTTTCAAAAGCTTAGTATGACCTATAATGACATCATTGATTACGAAGGATGGATTGAGGTTTATAAGAAGCTCGTTTATTGGGAACGAGAAATTGATAATACAGAAGCAAAGAGTATGAAGCAAGTATTAGAAATGCAAAAGCAAGAAGCTAATACTAATTTTACTCGATTCATTAAAGATAATTATCAAGGGTGGTTGGATGATGAGTTTGATAAACCTATGCAATCTCATGAATTATTTGCCGAACGTGTATTCCCACTATTGGAAGAAGAAAATGAACCTGTATTTTTTATCTTGATTGATAATCTTCGCTATGATCAATGGAAAACGCTAGAACCTTTGATTTCTCCATATTTTAGAGTGAATGAAGAAGCTTATTTCTCAATTTTGCCAACTACTACTGCTTATGCAAGGAATTCGATTTTTTCTGGAAGATTACCAAGCACAATGGCAAAGTTTGATGCCGATATTTGGGCTGGAGAAGAAGAAGAGGGAGGTAAGAATCAACATGAAGATGAGTTTTTAAGAAGACAAATTCAACGAAATAAGCTTGATGTTTCATTTTCATATCATAAAATATTTTCACACGATCAAGGAAGAAAAGTTGTTGATAATTTTAACCAATTAAAGCAAAATGACCTGAATGTATTGGTCTATAATTTTGTAGATATGCTTTCTCATGCTCGTACAGATATAAAAGTGATCAAAGAGTTGGCAAGTGATGAATCGGCTTATCGTTCATTGACCAAATCATGGTTTGAGCATTCTTCATTGCTAGAATTACTAAAAAGAATTAGAGAAACAAACTCTAAAGTAGTTCTAACAACAGATCATGGAACAATTAGGGTACAAAAACCTGTCAAAATAAAGGGGGATAAGAACACTAATAGCAATTTGCGTTATAAACAAGGAAAAAGTCTTTCATATGATGACAAAAATGTATTTGTCGCTAAGAAGCCAGAAGATTTTTACTTACCGAAGTCAAATGTTTCAACTTCTTATGTGTTTGCAACACACACAGATTTCTTTGCTTATCCGAACAATTTTAATTATTATGTTGGTTATTACAAAGACACATTTCAACATGGAGGTGTTTCTTTAGAAGAAATGATTATTCCTCTTATTACGCTTACGCCAAAATAAGTTATGAAAATACATCTAAAATCATTGAATGATTTGTCTCAAGTAGCCTGTCAAATTATTGATTTGGCACAAGATTATAAAATTTGGGATTTTGTGGGAGAGATGGGGGCAGGAAAAACTACACTTATCAAAGAAGTTTGTAAGCAGATAGGAGTAGAAGAAAATGTAAGTAGCCCTACTTTTTCGATAGTAAATGAGTACGAGAGTGTGAAAGGTGATACATTATTCCATTTTGATTTTTATCGAATGGAAGATGAAGAAGAGGCTTTTGACATGGGAGTAGAAGAATATTTTGAGTCTGGGGACATTTGTTTTTTGGAATGGTCTGAATTGATTCCATCTTATTTACCTCCTCATCGTTTGGAAGTAGCTGTTGATTTACTAGAAGATAATACAAGAGAAATTACACTTTCTTTTCATCAATAAATCTATGAATAAGAAGTATAAACCAACTATAGAAGCATTAGCAAAGCAAAGCGCACTTTATCCACAAGAAGCGGTTGCTTTACTTAATAAAGAAAAACAATCTTTGGTAATTGGCTTGCCAAAGGAGCAACAGCCACAAGAAAACCGAGTATGTCTTACTCCAGAGTCAGTTGGTTTATTGGTAGCCAATGGACATGAAGTTGTGGTAGAATCAGAAGCAGGTAAACGTTCTGGTTTTAAAGATATTGATTATAGTGAAAAAGGGGCAAGAATTATTCATACAGCTAATGAGGTATTTGAATGTTCATTGATTCTGAAAATTGACCCACCAACAATAGATGAATTGAAATTGATGAAGTATGGAGCTACATTGATTTCTGCACTACAAATGAGTCAATTATCTATGGAATATTTGGTAGCACTTAATAAAAAAAGAATTACAGGTGTTGCTTTTGAGCTATTGGAAGATAAAGAAGGAGTAAACCCAGTGGTTCGTACAATTAGTGAAATTACAAGTCTTTGTGTGGTTTCGATTATTAGTGATTTGTTGAGTACTACTCGCTCAGGAATGGGTGCTGTTTTTGGTGGAGTGACAGGTGTTCCTCCTCTAAATGTATTGGTGTTAGGAGCAGGAACGATTGGAGAAAATGTGACTAGGTTTGCTAAAAATATGGGAGCAGATGTTCGTGTTTTTGATAACCATCATTATAAACTTAGAAGATTAAAAACTCGTTTGGGAGAACAAGTATATACTTCTGTAATTGACACAGGAACACTTCGCAAGGAGTTAAAATATGCAGATGTTGTGATTGGAGCTTTGCGTTCACAAGATGGTCGTAGTATTTGTGTAGTTTCTGAGGAAATGATAATGGATATGAAAGAAAATGCCATTATTGTAGATGTAAGTATTAGTCAAGGAGGTTGCTTTGAAACTTCGAGCCTAACTTCACATGATGTGCCGACTTTTAAGAAACATGGAATTATTCATTATTGTGTTCCTAATATTTCTTCACGAGTAGCAGTTACAACAAGTAAGGCATTGAGCAATATTTTTACACCACTTTTACTTCAAATGCAAGATTTAGGAGGAGTTGTTAGTATGATATCTGAGAGCCAAGGTTTTGGTGAAGGAGTCTATGCTTATCGAGGAAACATAACAAGCTCTTATGTTGCCAATAAATTTGGTGTGCAGTATAAAGATTTAAGATTGTTGTTGAGTTGTAATTATTAACAAAAAGCTATTTTGAAGTATATCGAAAGGGCTTTTTTGTTATTTAAATTCATCTTCAAAAATATGAATTGCTTTTTTATTATGCCTTTGTCTTTCTCCCGACAATAGTTCATCTCAAAATCATGACTACTAGAAATCAAAAGTACGTATCTTCATAGTTAACTAATAGATATGAACACGATTTTATGAAAGTCAATTTTCCTTCTTATTTCAACAATAATCCTAATTTTAAAAGTCTTGAAATTGGGAAGCAATTTTTTGTAGATTATAGTCATAATTTAGATACAATTAAGGATGTTCAGTTGAGTATTGATACAACTTTTATCGCTTTTGTATTGAAGGGTGAAGCTCAATTCTGTTCTTATCAAAAAACAGAGTTAGTGAAAGAAGGTGAAGGGTTTCTTGTAAAGAAAGGAAGTTATATGATGTCTGAGAACTTAAACAATGGTGAGTTTCAGGCTTTGTTATTTTTTATTCCTGATGAACTGATCCAAAAAACGAATTTACAAATGAAGCTTACTCCAGAATATCAAGAAAATGATACTATGGAATTAACAATTAATACTTGTAAAATTACACTCAACCCTTTATTACAATCATATGTGACAAATATGTTGCATTTATTACTCAGTTCTAATACTCAAAGTTCTTCTACACAATTTATGGAAATGAAAGTAATGGAATTGGTTTATTACTTATATGAAAATGATAGCTTTTTAGATAAAATTAGACACATATTATCGCCAGTTACAAATATTAAAATCAATGAAGTAGTTCAAAAATATCTTTATGAAGATTTACGCATTGAAGAATTAGCATTTATGTGTCATATGAGTGTCTCTACATTTAAGCGAAAGTTTCAGGAGAATTATCATATGCCTCCCAAAAAGTATATTAAGAAGAAGCGATTGGAACAAGCACATCATTTATTGCTGACTACAAATGTATCTGTTATTGAAATTTCGGAAAATGTAGGATTTTCTAGTTACTCTCACTTTATCACAAGTTTTAAGCAAATGTATGATATGCCTCCTTTGCAACTACGTAAAGCACAATAACTTCCAAAAAATAATAACTTGAACTTTTTACAAAACTATTTAAACTTTTTACAAAACTCTAAATAAACAGACCTTTATATATTTGTTCCATAGTCATTTTGAATCAAATTAAAAGGAAGATTATGGTAAAAAAAATCACGCTATTGGGATGTATGGCTGTTTCTGCTGTACAAGGATTCTCACAAGTTGTTATTAATGAAATACAACCATCAACCAACACTGTAGAATTGAAAAATACAGGTACAACTGCTGTTGATGTTTCAGATTGGTTTTTGTGTTCTATTGAAGGAGGAGCAGATTATGGACGTGTTGATAGTTATGATTTAGTATCAGGGGATTTGGATATGGCACCTGGTTCTATTGTTGTACTTTCTGGTCGTAATATGAATGCTTCAAATGATGAATTAGGTTTGTATAACTCAAACTCATTCTCATCATCATCAGCTATTAAAGATTATATTCAATGGGGGCAAGTCAATAAAGGTCGTTCAGGAGTTGCTGAAAGTGCTGGAATTTGGATTGCAAGTGAAGCTTTGCCTTCTCTAACAGGTTCACAAGGATTTGAATTTGATGGTGATGGTAATGCTTTGACAGATTACAGAGTAACTGAGAAACCTAATTTTGGACAAGAGAATAAAAACACATGTTCTTTTGGTGTTTCAAAAGGAGGGATGGTAACAACTGAAGGAGGAGATACACAAGTAATTACTCCAACAGGTACTGATTTAGCAAAATTTAGTGTGAAAAATACCTCAGTGGCAGGTTTAAGTTATTGGTATATCATTACAGATGCAGATGATAATATTTTAGATTGGGTAAATTCAAATGGCGAAGAAGTAACTGATTTGGATTTATCAGGAGCACCAAATGGAGAATGTCACATTTGGGGTTGGTCTTACAAAGGTTTATCTGACCCAGTAGTAGGTGAGCACATTTCTACTTTGAATGATGATGCTTGTGAAGATATTTCTGATAACTGGATTACAGTAATTCGTGAGACACCAAATGGAGGAATGGTAACAACTGAAGGAGGAGATACACAAGTAATTACTCCAACAGGTACTGACTTAGCAAAATTTAGTGTTAAGAAC
>JAAEPT010000113.1 GCA_024232295.1 Cytophagales bacterium | reverse complement strand
CTACTGGTGATTCTTCCTCAACAGCCTCTTCACTTTCCTCTTCTGTAGATAAGACATCTTCTAAACTCTCTTCCTCCTCAACAGATTCTTCTTCTACTGGTGATTCTTCCTCAACAGCTTCTTCACTTTCCTCCTCAAAACTATCTTCAATTTCTTCTGATTGTTGTAAAGTATCACCCCAATAAACTTCTCTAAACCTACGAACAAATCGTCTAGCTTGTCTCTCTTCACCAAGTAACAATGCATATTCATCATATTTTTGCTCTTTAGCTTTGGAAGAGATTGCATCATTATATTCTTGCTTATAACCAACTGTTTCCAGTTTATTTTTATGAAATGTAAAATAATACCAATACCCCTCTTCTAACTCAAGATAAAGAACAACTTTATTATTATCTGCAGAAGGTTTCACTTCTAAATAACCTGTTACCTCAGAGTTAATATCATGCTTTCCAATACCAGATATTCCAATCTTACCAGTACTGTACCAAGACTTATGCTTCTTAGACCATTCTAAATTAACATGTGACAAAAGGATTCCTTTCGAAAACTCTTTTGATGCAGTATTTAGTGGTACATAAGCAACTTTAGATTTTTCAATGTATTTTCTAACTGTTTTTTCATCTGATAAATTAGCAATATTAGCATATAATGTATCTGTCATGCCATCATTATCTAGAGCAGGAGGTAATGATAATCCGGCTGACATATTCTTCACATCCAAACCCATAGCATCATATGCTAATGCTGGGATATCATACTGAATGAATCCCATACCTTTTAAACTTAGAGTTGTATCTAAAATTTTATTTTTTCCATGCCCTGCAAAATCTAAAGCAATGCCTTCTTTTGAGTTGGAAGTTTGTAACAATAATTTAAAGTTACCATCATAATCGAACATGTCTTCACCTTCATTATAAATGAAAACCCCTCCTTCATACTGTTTATTCCCCAAAGAATCTTCTCTCAGTCTTAGTAAAGGTCCCACATCAAACTGATCATGCTTCTCATCATAAATAGCTGTTCCTGTGGCAGAAAAAACAGTAAAATCTCTTTCTGCCGTTTTTGGCCCTACAAATGTCCCATAATATGTTCGATAACTAGAAGAGAAATGTAATCCTACATAACGAGTTTTCCCATTTTGTGGCTCAGGTTGATTTTCCAAGTCAATACGAATCTCATCAATATCTTCTTTATTCTCATAAACCAACCAATCTGGTTGTGATACTGTACCTTTCAACTTAATCTTAATCTCACCTTCTAAATCAAGTAATCTTTTATTAGAATACATGGTTGCTTGCCCCTTATACTGCATTCGTGGACCAATCAAGAAACTATCTTGCTCAAATACATGACCAGTAGCTAGTGTATAAGTGATTGTCTTTTTTCTTGACAACTTCTCCTCTACCAACTCAAATTTATTAAACTTAATTGGTAGTGTATCTCCTTGAATATTTCGATATGCATAAGTTGCTTGTCCTTCAAACCTAGAACGGGAAAGTACTTCAATATTTCCATCAAATAATCTATGATACTGATTCAATGTATCAATTGTAATCACAGCATCACTAAAAGGTCGCATTCTCTCTTCTTGATTAATGAACACTTCATTGTTACCTGGAACAATACGAGCTTCTCCAACATTAATATATGGTATACCTTGTACATCTAATGTCAATGAATCCATACTATAAATGACTTTACGTGCAGAGAAAGCTAAAGAATCTTCATCTGGATGTGTAGAATATAAATATGATTTTGAAATATCTTCCATTCCTTCTGGAACAGTCATAATCACAGTATGTTCTTCCATATTCCACGTACCTTGATCTAAAGAACTCTTATAATACAATGATGGAAACTCATTACTAGCCTTACCTTCTTCTTCTGGCGAGAAATGTGCAACACTTTCTTTTAAATCTACATCAATCTTAACCCCTTGAGACCTCAAAGCAGGTTGTCCCTCAATATTTGATAAAATGTCAAACTCTGCATCATGTGCTCCAAAATCTATATCATGAAAAGTAAAGTCATTAGAGTGAATTTCTGCTCCTTCAAACAAACAGTGACCAATACCAAACATACCTTTCTTTGAAACAATCATAGTTCCATCAAACACTGAAGTACTATCATACAATGAAATTTTTTCTTCATTATTTGATATTAACATACTATCCTTTCTAGGAAGCCACTTCAAAGCATAATCATGAACTGACACGCCTGGATAAGTAATAGAGTCTGCAACTAGAGGATTGTTACCAATTTCTGTTCTAGTAATTGTACCTCTTGTAACCACAGAATCCATGTAAAAGATGAAATCATCAGACTCTAACTCTGTGTTTAAGTACTTAATCTTTCCTTTTCCTCTCAATCCTTGAGAGGTCATTGATAATTCTCCAAAAAATCGTCCATCACCTTCATATAATGGATATCCTTCCTCAGGAACTTGATGAATAAAACCTAAAGAATAATCTGGCATTGCTTTTAATTCCTGTTCTATCACAGGAAAGATTCCTCCAGAATGGAATGTACCATTAAATGTAGTTGCAGCTTCTGTACTCCCCCCCATACTATCTGTTCTAAAAGGAGGTACTTTATAGAATATTGTAGAATCATAAGCTTGATCTAATACATTCAAAAAATATACATAAGCTCCTTGAGTTGCTTCAAAATATGGATATTGAGCATTATGTTCTTTTCCAGATTTATTATTTGGATCATCTATATATAATGTACCAGAAGCGTATGTCAATTGGTTATCCAGTTTTCTTCTTCCTATCTCTTCTCCAGTAATTGTGTCAATTTCTGCTACAGAAAATTGAATAGAGTCGATTTTTGTTAATTTAATGGAGAAAGTATCATAACTCATTTTAAAATGTTCTCCTTTAAAAACATAGACATCAGTAAATACAGTACCATTAAACTCCATGTCTCTGTCTTCTTTCACAGTCAATTCTCTTTCATTTGGCTGAAAGTATACACCCAAAGAATCACTAACTGTTACTTGATCCACACCTTTTACCTTTAATTCATTCGAATTAAGATTAAGGCGAGCATGACTACCACTCCCTGGACTAATTGCCTTAATTGAAATCTGATCATAATCTTTCTTTCCTTTTCTAGACTCCACATAGTGGAAAGCCTTTTCCTTTAGAAAAATATAACCTGTAGATGTATTATATGCAATATATCCTCTTCTCATCAGACCAACCATTGCTCCTCGAACTTGGCTTTCTTTCTGTTTATATTCTTCTGCTAAGTCTGCAGCATAAAAAGCTCTTTTTCTTTTACGCTCTCCATAATTTACAGCCATTTGTAAAGCATGAAAAGGATAGATACCCTTTAACTGCACATATTTTTGTAATTGGTAATTGTCTTTTGAGTCAAAATATGCAGGAATTAACTGACGAGCATTCACCATCGTAAAGTTCATCACAGTATCACTCAAATTCCAATAGATGGCATCAATGTCCATATCCATTTCATGATATGTATCTACATAAGGAGAATATTTAAAGTGTGATTTCTCTCGATAAATCTTTAAATCTTCTGTATTTCTATTAAAATCTAATAATACGCCTGGATGAAAAATAGAGTCATTTCCTTGATAAATTACAATAGAAGCTGGTTCTGCATGAATAATTGAATCAGAAAGTACAAAATGTTGAGCTTTAGATCGGAACTTTAATTCTCCTTGACTCATTACCTCAATTGTACCATTACCACCATTCACAGAACTACTATATACACTGGCTCCCCTCAAAGAAAACCCACCATTATATTTAATATTCTCACCTAAATCCTTGATCTCCACATTTGCCTCGTAAGACATAAACCTAGGGAAATCTGTGTTACCATTAGATGTATGTTTTTTACTAGCTAGTTCAAAAATACCTTCTACTGGCTCAGTAATTTTAGAAGGATAATTCAAAGTAAAACCTTCTGCTGTTAAGTGAGCTACATTTGCTTTAAATTTATATTTCTTAAAGTTTCCTTTTACATCAGGAGCAAGACCAGCCATTGTCCAGTTTATTTCTCCACCTTCTCCCATGAAAATGTAATCATTCATGGTAATTGAACCATTTGTTCTTTTAATTGCTGTAGAATCATGGCGAGTTAAAAATACTAAATCAACTCCTGTTAAATCAATAACAGGACCTTCTTGAAGGTGGGGAGTAGGCTCTACATAACCAATACTTTCATTACCAGCTAATAATGATTCATCATACCCATCCTCGTTTTCTATTTCTTCATCATCATTATATTCATCATCATTATATTCATCATCTTCTACCTCTTCATCAACATTCCCCTCCTCTTCAAGACCATTCCATTTCTCTGCCATCTCCTCAGCAGATTCATCGAGCTCTTCAAAACTATCTGCATGTTCAATATCTAGCTCTTCTTCTCCTTCTAAAACATTAGCTTCTTCATCAACAAAACGAATCTTAAATGATCCTTTAGTAGCATATAGATTAAACTTATCAGACATAAACAATGCACGATTATTCATAAAGTTTTTCATGGTAGTGATAAACCTTTGCCCAATTCTTTTATCATAATTTTTCACCGTTTTATACATCGTGAAAATTAGAGTATCAACTTTTGCTCCCTGCAACTCTTGATTATTAGTACCATAATAAATTGCATCCAAAGCATCTGTCATGTATGGATATACTTGGTAACGTTTATCTCTTAATAGTTTTGAAAAATGAATAAACATTTTCTGTTGCTTAGGAGTCATTTGAGACTGATCCCAATGCTTTTGAAAATTTTTGGCTGCTTTTTGAGCCTTTTTATTTTCCTGAGATTTTAGATATCCTACAACATCTTTTACAAATTTTTCAGGATTTTTTGTATCAAAAAAGTAGTCCTTTGAGACTACCATATACCCTCCTAAGCAAAAAAGCAATAGAAGAAAAACACCGATATATCTTTTCATAACTTACCTCTTATTTCTTTATCACAACACTTTATGCCTTTTGTAAGACAAGAGCTACCCAATTGTTTTTTGTTTTTATCTCTTTTTGAATAAAGCCATACTTATTTGCCTCATCCATAATATCATTCACATCCTCTTGATAAAAACCACTTAATAACAAATAACCTTCTTTAATAACATAATTAGCATAGGTTTTAATATCATTTAGCAAGACATTTTTATTAATATTTGCAAAAACAACATCATAATTAACCAAAGGAACATCCACCTCTTGAATAATTCCTTGCTCGATTTTTACATCCTCAAAACCATTGAGTTGAAAATTTTCTTTTGCGTTTTCAAAAGCCCACTCATCAATATCACAAGCAAAAACATTAGCTGCTTGTAATTTCTTAGCCATAATTGCTAAAACACCCGTTCCACATCCTACATCCATCACATTTTTACCCTCTAAATCAACATCAAATTGGCTTTGCACCATTAATGATGTTGTCTCATGGTGACCAGTCCCAAAAGACATTTTGGGAGTGATGATAATTTCATAAGGGTACTCTTTTTCTAATTGATGAAAATGTGCTCTAATTACACACTGATCTGAAATGTATACTGGAGAAAAATTCTTTTCCCACTCTTCATTCCAATTTTTATCTTCATGATAAACAACTTCATACGTTGCTGAAAACAATATATTATATCGTTCAATAATTTCCTTAACATCTTGCTCTACAAATGCTTCGGTAGGAACATATGCTTTCACTTCTCCTTCTCTTTGTTCAAAAGAATCAAAAGCCAATTCTCCTAATTCAGCGATCAAAATTTCTTGAAATTGATCTTCTATCTTTACAGCAAGTTCTATATACTCCATCTAAATAACCTTTATTCTATGCACCCAGCTAAACCTTCGTCATCTGTGTAATATACAGAAAAATCTGCATAAGCCTTATTTGATTCTATATAAATCGTATAGTCAGCGAAGTTCCTATCAGTTACAATATACCATAACCCAGCTTTATCAGCAAACAAACGATTTTCAGATTTGTAAACAATTAGATCTGCATCTTCCTCATATTCTTCCAAGAAAACTGAAAAGTGAGCCATGCTATGATTTTGTTCAATGTAAATGGTTCCAAAAACTCTACAAGGCAAATTATTCTGTGAGATTTGGGTAGATGATTGAGCAGGAATGCACAATAAAGCTGTAAGGAACATAAAGAAGAAAACTCTTGCCATAACACTATACTATTTTAGTTAACGCATCACTTCATAATCTACATATTTTTTTCCTTTTTTACTAAGTTTGAGACTAATAAGCAAAAAAGCAGACCCCTATAAAAAGGTCTGCTTTCATTATTTTGTATTATGTCAGTAAGTTTTCTAAATATTAGAAAGACTTAGCAATTGCAATAAAGTCTTCTGCTTTTAATGCAGCTCCACCAATCAAACCACCATCAACATCTGGCTTAGCAAAAATCTCTTCTGCATTTGCAGGTTTACAGCTTCCACCATATAAGATAGAAATTTTATCAGCTACTTCTTGACCATATTTAGAAGCTAAATGATCTCTTAACTCTTTGTGCATTTCTTGTGCTTGATCACTAGAAGCAGTAACACCTGTACCGATTGCCCAAATTGGCTCATAAGCAATTACTACATCTTGGATAGCTTCAGCACTCAAGTGGAATAAGCTTTCTGTCAATTGAGACTTCACAAAGTCAAAATGGATACCAGACTCTCTTTGCTCTAATGTCTCTCCACAACAGAATAAAGGAACTAAACCTTCAGCCAATACAGCATCAGTTTTTGCCTTCAAAAATTCATTAGACTCTCCGAAGTACTCTCTTCTTTCACTATGTCCTAAAATTACATACTCAGCACCAATAGAAGTCAACATTTTTGCAGAAACTTCTCCAGTAAATGCACCAGACTCTTTGTCATAGCAGTTCTGAGCTCCCAAAGCCACTGAATCATTCAATTTTGCTTTTACAGGATATAAGTTTACAGACGTAGGACAAACTACAATGTTTACTCCTTCTACTTCTGTTGCTAACTCTGCTACTGCACTTGCTAATGCTTCACTATCTGCAACTGTATTATTCAACTTCCAGTTACCTGCTACAATCTTCTTTCTCATGATTGATAGAATTTTATTTTATTGAAAACCCAAAGATAATAATATTATTGAAGACACAAACCTCATTGCTTCCTATTCCGAATCATCTATCCAAGCTTCATCATCATCGTGGCCAATATCCACCCCTACATCAGCATTTCTTAGTGAGTCATTATCTGAATCAGCTACATGTTGAATACCTTGCTCTACATTGAAAAAGATAGATTTTAACGTTTCTTTTTTTCTTACTTCAATTTCATAATCATCCAAAGAACCATGCAAATACAAATACACATTGAATCCTTTCGTTTTCTTATCTCTAAAAATACCTAATTGTTCATTTTTTTCTTTCTTATTATAGTTCACAACGGGAATAATCACATCATAATCAATATCTCCAGACAATGTTTGTTTTCCAGTAATTGTGAAGTCATTGGCAGAAGTTTCTATTTCCATACGAGGAATAAAAATAGTATCATGTTGTATTTGAATATGATTTTTGAGTTGAGAGAAGTCAATAGTAGATAAATCTTTGTTTTTGAGATAACGACTCAATCGTTTTTTCTCCATAAATTCTCCCATCTCTATCATTGGTTGAAAATCTAAAATTTTACCATTATCAACTGTCATATCAATAGAAGCCACAAATGCTTTTGAGTTGAAATCTAATGCTTTTGAAAATTCTAAATGAGTATCCAGTACTCCGTGCACTTCTCCTTTAATATTTTTATGCGTAAAAAAGTCTTGATCAAAATCATTCATCAAGAAGAAAAAACGATCAATCTCTGTATTATCGACAGTTAGCTTACCATCAATTGTAAAAATATTTTCATCTCTTGTATCAACATTTCCATTTAACCCCAAACTACCACGAGCAATATCAATGCTTACATTTTGTAATGTAGCTACTTGATTCCTTAATAAAACACCTCCTTTGAGATTTTTAATAATGTTCTCTCCTTTGAATTGCTCATATTCCAAACTCCCTACATTACAATTCAGTTTCAAAGCCCAATCATCAGGTAAATTAAAATAAGTTTCTTGTTCGTCTTGAATTGCAACACTATCTGCCTGTTCATTAACCAGATTCAAAAGCTCATTAAGATTCATTGAATTGGAAATCAATTTACCATCAATGTCTAAAATCTCATTATCAGATAATATATAGCTAATGAACTTATGACAATAACCTTGTAACTTTAAATCAGAAGAACCTACATTGGCAGACAAATCAGAAATTGCGATATGATTACGATTAACAATTAACTCTCCATTCAAATCTAAAATTGGTACTGTTAATTTATTCCAAACTACATTTACGTCTTCTGCTTTTACTGCTCCTGAAAGATTTACTTTTTGAACTCTCTTTTCATCAATCAAATCATCCAAATAACCCTTCAGGTCAAGTTCAGCAACCAAATTACCTTTTGCATCTTGTACTCCTTCCAAACCACCTAAACCTAATAAGGTTTTGACATCAAACACACCTGATAAATCGGCTGTCAAATAAGGTTTATCAAAGTTTTTCATCAAGAAATTCCCTTTAAAAGGAATGTCTTTAATTTTTCCATTGATATCTTTCAAACTTAGAGAAGAAGTTTGTACACTGTTTTTCTTCCCATTAGTATACTCACCTTTCAAGTTTGCATTTGTAATTTCCTGCTTGGTTTCCTTGTGCATGAAAGAAGCATTTTCAAACCCAAACTTCACATAAATATGTGGAGAGTGAATAGCAGAAGCTTTTCCTTTCACTTGCCCATTGAAGTAAACTAGCCCTTTGCTCTTAAAATCTGATAATTTTTGGTAAATATCATAAGGTAATAAAGCGAGCAAAGATTGAATATTAGTTTTATGTCCTTTGAATCGAACATTAATATCAGTCGTTTCTTGGAGTGAAACAGTACCACTTGCTTCAAATTGAGACTTTTCTACCCAAAACTTAGAGGGTTTTATAACCATCTCACTAGTTTCTGTATTATAAATCAGACCAATATCTAACTTCAAATTCTTATCTCTTACATAAGAAGAGTGATCTATCCATACTTTATTCAGTCCTAAACTTCCTTCAACATCTACATCTACCATCTCATTTTTAACACTCAAACTTGTTCCTACCTCCTTAAAGTAGACATCATATATCTGATTTGTTTGAGCATTATTATAATTGAAATTGATATTCTTAAAAACTACCTCCTCTAGACCAAAAGAGAGTTGTGTATTTTCATTGTTGGATTGGCTTGTAGTATCTTCTTTAAAAATTTGATAATTCTCGTCCCCTATTTTATTAACCTTTACAGATGCTTTTGCATTTTCTATAAAACACTTCTCAATTGTATAGTTTTGGTTGACTAATGAAAATATATCAAATGCTAGATAAATATTTTGGGCTTGAAGTAGTGTATCTTTAGAATCTGGAAATGATTCGATAATTACTACATTTTCCAAATCAATAGAAGCATTGGGAAATTTAGAAATTAATGAAATCTCTACCTTCCCTATATTCACATCAGTAGCCAAAACTTTTGACACCTTCTGTGAAAAAAGAGCAATTAATTCATCTTGAAAAAAATGAACAGATACCACAGCTGTAATTATAACTGTAATAATAGTGAGCGATAATGCTTTAATAATTTTCCAAAAAAGCTTCATACAGATAGATTTAGAACAAAGACAAGTGTCTTCATCTAAAATACAAAAAATCAATCTCCTTTTCCCATTTTTATTTTTTTTGTAAAAAAAAGACTTTTTTTCGTGATTACATTTGACTTTGTAGAAAAAGAGCGTACCTTTGCATTGCCTTTTCGATAAGGGCACCCAAAACGGGGAGATTCCAGAGCGGCCAAATGGGACGGACTGTAACTCCGTTGTCGTAAGACTTCGCAGGTTCGAATCCTGCTCTCCCCACAAAAACAGTTCTTTGTTTTTATTTACACAAACAGAATGCGAGAGTAGCTCAGCTGGTAGAGCACAACCTTGCCAAGGTTGGGGTCGCGAGTTCGAGCCTCGTCTCCCGCTCATAGTACCTTTCCTAGCATAAGGTATACTGATTTTTCAGTGATGCCTGG
>JAAEPT010000112.1 GCA_024232295.1 Cytophagales bacterium | reverse complement strand
ATCACAGACATTATTTTGATCTTCCTTAATCGTTATACTTGGGGTTAATGGAGAGGAATGAGTAATCGTAATTTCATTAGACTTCACTTTGTTTGTAGTTGTACAATTAGCATTTGAAGTCAATTCTAAACTTACCTGATCACCATCTTTTAAATTACTTGATTTAAATATCGTTCCTATTCCTTCTGAACTTGTGCCAACAAACCACTCATAACTTGGGGATGTTCCTTCATGGCTTTGTGTATCTATACTAAAGTTCACCTCACCTCCTACACAAATTGAGGTCTTATCTGAAGTAATGCTAATACTTGGAGTAACCCCTGTAGTCAAGGTCATTTCTATTTCATTGGAAGTTACTTTGCTTGATGTTACACAAGAAGCATCTGAAGTTAGCTCTAAAGTAATTTTCTCTTTGTCAACTAAATTGCTTAAACTTAAAGTAGTTCCTTTTCCTACATCTCCTTGAACTGATGACTTCCATTGATAACTTGGTGATGTTCCCTCATGATTTTGTGCATCTATACTAAAATTAACTTCTGTACCTAAACAAATTACAGTCTCACTAGCTTGAATACTAACTGTTGGTATTAGTGGACTTGTTGTTGTTAGTTTTACAGTTTTAGATGTTGTTTCTGAACCACAATCTTCTGTTATAATTACATAATAATCTCCTACATTTTCACTTGCTACACTAGCAATTGTTAATGTAGCTTTGGTTTCTCCCGATAATTTTTGAGTTCCTTTATACCATTGATAAGTCAAATCGTCACCAGAAGCTGATATTGTGAAAGTAGCCTCTTTTCCTTCACAAACTGTTACATTCTCTGGTTCTGTATCAATAGTAGGTTCATCACAATTACCTCCACAAGTATTTTTGAGTTTAATTTCTTTTTCTAATGGACATAATTCTGTAGGATCTGTACTCGCCACAGCTTTTACTTTGTAAGTGGTAGTTCCTGGAAGAGTTACAGAAATTTTACTAGTTGTATCATTATCAGTAGATGTTGTATTTGGAGTCCATGTAAAGTCAAAAGAAGATTTTGCTTGTTTACAAGTTGCTGTTGTTGTATGAACAATGGTTTCCTTGGGACCTGGATAACTACCTAATTTGACTGTTGTAGAATTCCCTTCAGCATCTGTCAATACATAATTAAACTTAGTTAAATTAGCAGTAGGTGCAATTGCAAAAACAGCCAATTCAATTTTATCTCCCTTACTAACATCAAAATCAATATCTTGTAATGTACATGCTCCTGCATTTGATGCACCTACAGGATTTATCTCCAAACGTTGTGCTCCATTAACTAATACTTTTGGATGGGCAGCACTATTTCTTTTTGGGCTTGTTGTCGTAGATTGCCATGTAGCACCAAAACATTTCATCACTCCTTGCCAATCTGGAGTACCATTTGCTGTTATTTTCAAATTATAAGTACAAGTTGATGGTGGAGTTCCTGTTACTTTAGCAGTCACATCAACCTTATCGCAAGCCAAACGATTTTCTTCTAAATCCATTGCATAATAGAAAGGTACTTTTTCCACTACATTTGCAAATGTATTTGCTTGGCAGTTAGCATCATCTGGATCAATTACCTTAATAGTGTAAGCTCCATCTCTCACATTGATATTAGCAGAAGTTAGTGTAAGACTAGTATCTCCACCAATTTCATAAGTATAATTTTTACTACTACTATAACTTGTACCAGAGAGGATTAAATCAATCTTACCATCCTCAAAACCTGTACAAGAGTTTTGAGTAACTGTTGCTTTGACATCCAAATCACAATTACTACAATTTTCCACTTCTACATAAACAGGACACTCAGATTCAATAGCACATCCTTTATCATTAGTTACAACTACAGAATAAGAACCTGTTTCATCTGCGTATAAAATATGTTGGTCAGGATTAGAATTTGTAATATCCTTATCATCTCTTTTCCATTGATAAGTATAATCATTCCCCACAACAGTCTCTAACTCGACTTTAATTCCTTTACATACTTTTGTTGGTGTATTTGCTTTAATATTTACTACAGGACCAATACAACCACTACAACCTCCATCACCATTTTGAGTATTCAAAATAGCTGTCATTGGATCATCATAAGGCATTGCTAAAATAAAAGCATCCAATACAGGACCAAATTCAAAACGAAAAGAAACAGTTCCATTACCATCTTTGTCTTGTGCATCAAATGAAGTTTTCACTTTGGTTGTTATTGCTGTTCTTTCTGCTCCAGTAAGTTCAGGATACATAAGAAGTACTTCCCCCATGTAATATTCCATTAATGCCCAATCTATATCATGATCATACCAATTATGCCATTGATTATTTTTATTTGGACCAGTATATTTATTAGCTAAAACTTGAGAAGTTCTTTTGATTGAATAAGGATAGGTGTATTGAAAAGCACCATTGGCATATATAAAATCTTGTTGTGATGCTGAATTAGCACGATTTGTTGCTGATAATACCTCTGCCAAACCATTGGTACGATACCCTTTATTATAGTGAAGAGCATTCCAAACATCGGCCGCAAATTCATCTTGAGCAATATCAAAAAGTTCTAAAGGAGAATGTCCTTTTCCATGTTCATAGAAACGTACTGCAATCAAGTCATAATGTACCTTACTAATAGCTCCACGAATAAAATTATCTCCAGCAACATAAGCAGTATATGTGTTCTTATGACGATGAGGCATATAAATTTCCATTTCTTGATATCCAGGAGGTGACAAATGAAAACATCCATCTGCATGTACTCCACGAGTATAAGGACCTGCTCCTCCTTTCATATCTAATGGATAGTCCAAATCATAACAATCCCATGATAAATCTCCTGCACAATTAAATCCAGATTCTTGCATCATTGTGGCAAAAAAAACATGTTTATCATAATAATCTTGTCCTAATGTATTTCGCATTAATTGCCAAGCATGTACAGAAGCTATTGCCCATTCAGGCTTATTACAAGGAACATAAATATCTCTTGGAGTTCCATAAGCAGGACTCCAAAAAGCATCAAAATCATCTGCTTGAATACGACCTTGTCCAAATTGGATCTCTCCCAAACTCATATAACAATCAGGATTAAAATAACCAACCGTTGGGTACGCAGGACAATTTTTTGGAAAATCACCAGTTTTCAATTGAGCGAGTGAATAGAAAGAAATAATTAATAGAGAGATAAGTGTAAGTAGCTTTTTCATTGAGTTAAGAATATGCTTTTTTATTAGAATGAATCTTACGAAATTAACCATAAATTCCACAAAATAATACAATTTTTTATTCTATATGTTACAAAACAAATAAAACTAACTTTACATATTTATCTTTGTTTATAAATCTTAACGTGAACTAAGGATTAAAACACTCCAAAAACCTTGATTTTAGATTATTAAACTAAAAAGCATTTCTGAAAATGAAGAAAACCAACTTTTTATGTTTTATCTCAAATATTTTTCAATGATTAAGCACTATGTACACACT
>JAAEPT010000111.1 GCA_024232295.1 Cytophagales bacterium | reverse complement strand
TTAAATAATTTTAGTAATTCTTCTTCTTTGAATAACTCTTGTAATTGTATTTCTCGTACTCTTCTATCCCTTAGTTTTATACTTCTTGCTGGATGATCCTTTCTTTTATTTTCTATGACTAAATAATCATAATAAGCTTTGATGCTAAACAAGGCCAACCTTACATTCTTTCCCTCTTTTCGTAATTCTCCTAGGTAATTCAAAACCATACTATAACTGGCTTCTTCTGCTCTTGAGTAATAAGATTTATATTTAGCTATTTCTTGATAATACCTTTTTACTGTATAAGCAGCATATTCTTCTTTTAAGTATTCCAATAAACTCATAACACTCTTGTATAGATTTGAGTAGTTTCCAAACTCTTATGACCCAAGAACTCTTTTACATAATCTACTGATAATCCCCTTTCTAATAAATGAGTCGCAATACTATGTCTCAGATGATGCAAGCTTACTTCCTTTTCAATAGTTGTTTTAGCTAATAGCTTTTTAAACCGCCTACTACAACTTCCAGCTGTAATTCCCTTTCCCTGATGAACAAAAAGTCTCAGTTCACTTACATTCCCTTTTCTTTCTTTTTCAATGTAATTCAATAAATCTTCTTTGACTTGTCTACTCATTGGAACTCCTCTTCTCCTACCTCCTTTGCCATTTCTGACATACAGCATTCCTGATCTAAATTTTAAATCTCTTATCTCTAGATTAGCCCCTTCAGTTCTTCTCAACCCACAGCCATAATAAACACTCAACAACGCTTTCTCTGATAATGTAGCGACTTCATATAATTC
>JAAEPT010000110.1 GCA_024232295.1 Cytophagales bacterium | reverse complement strand
TTCATCATCATTAACTTGAAATCCTTATCATACTTCTTTCGCATTTGCTTCATTCTTTTAAATTAAACATTTTTAGCTTAACTTAATGTCACGTCTAAGGTAGCAAGTCCACACTCTTACTTTTAGTTAGATATTTATAGTACTAATCAAAGTAGATGTTAACTAATTGAAATACAGATGCTTATTTATAGTTTCTCAACAAAACCTTAAATGACTTCAATATAAGCAGATTCATTACTGGTTAAAATATGCTTTTTCATAGTTTTATATTTAATGCAATAGTTTACTAGAGACAAACTAATGAGGGTTAAAAGATACTCTACTGTTAAATAGTATACTATGCTAGCATTTTTGGACTAAAAATAAAAGAGGCAAAACCAATCATAAAGAAAGTTTAAAAAGTAGTTAATTTTAAATTAACATATCAAAAAAGTATATAAAAAAGAAAAGCATCAATAAAATTATTGATGCTTTTTGGAGGTCTCAACCGGATTCGAACCGATGTAGATGGTTTTGCAGACCACTGCCTAGCCACTCGGCCATGAGACCCTTTATTATTTTAGTGACACAAAGGTAAGAGGTTTTTTGTTAACTACAAAAAACTCTCTTACTTTTTTGCCATTTTTTATCCTTTAAACATATTCGCGAAGCTTCCACCTCTCTTGTTAAAGTTATTCATTTTCTTCATCATCTTACGCATTTCATTAAATTGCTTCAATAAGTTATTCACTTCTTGAATATTGGTACCACTACCTTTTGCAATTCTTCTTCTGCGGCTACCATTGATGATATCTGGATTTTCACGCTCTTTTGGAGTCATTGATTTAATAATTGCCTCAATTGGTCTGAAAGCATTATCATCAATTTCTACATCATTTAATGCTTTACCAACACCTGGTAACATTCCTACCAAATCTTTGATATTACCCATTTTCTTGATTTGGTCAAGTTGAGACAAGAAGTCATTGAAATCAAATTGGTTCTTACGAATCTTTTTGTTCAAACGTTGAGCTTCATCTTCATCAAATGCTTGTTGTGCACGCTCTACAAGGGAAATAACGTCTCCCATACCTAAGATACGTTGTGCCATACGATCAGGATGGAAAACATCAATTGCTTCCATCTTCTCCCCTGTACTGATGTATTTGATTGGCTTCTCAACTACAGAACGAATAGACAAAGCAGCACCACCTCGTGTATCACCATCTAACTTTGTAAGAACAACTCCATCAAAATTAATTTTATCATTAAATGACTTTGCAGTATTTACAGCATCTTGACCAGTCATTGAATCCACTACAAACAAAGTTTCAGAAGGATTGATTGCTTCTTTTACACGAGCAATTTCATCCATCATCTCTTCATCAACAGCCAAACGACCTGCAGTATCAACAATTACAATCTTTACTTCTTCCTCTTTTGCCTTAGCAATGGCATTTTGAGCAATTTCTACAGGATTTTTATTTCCTTCCTCAGCATATACCTCTACACCAATATCTTCACCCAATACTTTCAACTGGTTGATGGCAGCAGGACGATATACATCACAAGCAGTCAATAAAACTTTCTTATTCTTATCCTTTAAGCTCTTTGCTAACTTACCAGAAAAAGTTGTCTTACCAGAACCTTGAAGACCAGATAAAAGAATCACTGCAGGCTTTCCCTCCAAGTTAATATCTTCTTTTACTCCTCCCATCAATTCAGTTAATTTATCCAATGTAATCTTGGTAAACAACTGACCTGGTGTAACAGAAATCAATACATCTTGACCAATTGCCTCTGTTCTGATATCATCAGTAAGTTTTTTAGCAACTTTGAAGTTAACATCGGCATCAATCAAAGCTCTACGAATTTCTTTAGTCGTTTGAGCTACATTAATTTCTGTAATTTTTCCGTGACCTTTTAGGGTCTTAAAAGCTTTATCTAGTTTTGAACTTAAATTATCAAACATAATATATATGGATACGTATTTTGAATCTTACAACAAAAAGCAAATATAATCAAACATTAGTATGAATAAAATCTTATTCTTTATATTGTTGGATAGTCTCTTGGCTCTACCATCACCACTTTTTCTCTATCGACCATCACAGCTCCAGCAGGAGCACCTTTTACTTTGCGAACATATTTCTTTTCAGTAACAGTCACAGGACAAAGCGAGTCCTTTTTTCTTTTAGAATAATAAGCAGCCAATTCTGCTGCTTTCTCAATTACTGAACTTGGAATAGTTTTTCCTGCCTTATGCTTAATGACTACATGAGAACCACTTACATCTTTGGCATGTAACCAATAATCACTTTTATGAGCATATCGTTGAGTTAGCTCATCATTATTTCGTGAATTTCTTCCTACCAATACTTGAAATCCTTCAAACAAATAGTTTTTGAACAAAGGAACACCTTCTTCTTGCTTTACCTTTTTGCCTAAATTTTGTTCTTTCAAAAATTTCTTAAAAGATTTATAATCTTCTAACTCATTTAAAAGAGTGATTTGATTTTCAAGCTTACTTAGTAATTCTTCTTTGACAGTAATATTTTCAATTAACTGTTCTAGCTCTTTACTCTGATTCTTTGCTTTACGATAATAACGTTCTGCATTTTTTTGAGGACTTAATTCTTTATTGAGCTTAATTTTTATCTTTTGATTGGTATAAAAGTTAAATAATTCTGTCTCCGTAATTCCTTGTGGAACTGCATGAAGATTTGCCATCAAAACATCTGCAATCTCTCTTGGAGAAATTGCCTTCTCTAGTTTTTCAAGATTTCGTTGTGTTGTTTGGATATATTTTTTTGACTTATTAATCTTCTTTTGCAACTCACTGTGTAATTGCTCTCTTTCTCTATTGAGATAAAAATCCCTTGCAAAAGCTCGATAGTAAGCATTTAGTGCATCAATTGGTTTTGTACAAACCTCTAAAACCTCCCCTACTTCAAGCAATGACAAAATAACCTTGCCTTTATATTCTGTAATATAGTATTTTTCGTCTTCCTCAAAACCTTGTAAAAGTTCTTGAATAACCCCCCACTTTACTTCAGTAGAAAGGCTTTCATAATTATAATCAGCTAAGTATTTTTGAACCACCTTTCCAAAAGTTGGAAAAACTTGAGAAATATTTCCTTCTGCTTCTTCAAAAGCCTCCCATGTTTGAGGCAACTCCCTATGTTGTCCATTGAGACTCAAACCATAATCTGCTTCAAAGTTATGATTAAAAATGCTATGCACTTCCTCTCCTTCAAAAAGCACAATATTTGAGCGATTACCATACAACTTAAATAATAATGTATAATTATTAGTCAATTTAATAGCAAAACTTCTTTCGTTCAAACTTTGCTCTACTGCTAATACTTTTTCATCAATGATGTCTTGAAAAAGGTTAATGCTATTTCGTTTAGCTCTATGAAATTCCTCACTAATATTAAGACAGGAAAAATCAAGTGTCAAAGTTGCTCTAATATATAGTTCTTCATGTTGTGGATTTGAAAAACCTATAACCAATTCATCTTTGTTTTGACTAAAAGCCGTTAATAAATGCTTTCCTACCAACAAAGGACTTAATGCTTTGCTGAGTTTTTTTAAAAAGTAGTAATTGTGATGCATAATTTTGCTATAATTGATTTTTAGGAACCCATCCCCTATCTTCTGATGTAAACTTTAGATTATTATATTCTGCCCACTCTTCAAAGTCTCTCACTATACCTTTTAATCTTCTATCTTGAAGAATTACCTTAGTTTGAAAAATAGGCTCCTTGTATTGACGAGTTTGAACCAATACTTCATATGCGTTACCATGTTTACCTCTTGAATAGTGGCGACCAAGAAGTTTTAATTTAAATACATCTTCTTTTCTAATAACTCTATTTCTGTGCTTTGATAGATATACAAATGATATCTTATCCTTTGTAAAAATAATTTTAGGTTCTTTTAAATAGCCACGCAGAATTATAACAAAAAAAACAATAAGAAATATATATAGAAAAGAAGGAAAGTCAAAATAAGGAGATGCTAGAGAAAAAATTATTATACCAGATAATATAAATACTGACCCGTTTCTCCTTTTTATTACTCTGTTCATATTTGGTTTTAAATTTAAACGCTAGGTTCTAAGCCTGAATTTTTAATCCATCATAAGCCAAAAACACATTTTCTGGCAATGTTTTTTGAACCTCTTTGTGAAAACCCAAATTGTGAGAAATATGTGTCAAATATGCTTTTTCCGGATTGATTTGTTCAATCATTTCAAGAGCTTCTTCTAATGTAAAATGAGAAATATGAGGTTTATGTTGTAATGCATTAATCACCAAAGTTTTGACCCCTTTCAATTTTTCAACTTCTGTATCTGCAATTGTCTTAGCATCTGTAATATATGCAAAGTCTTTTACTCGATAACCAAAAATAGGAAGTTTGTAATGCATCACTTCAATGGGAATAAATTCGATTCCTTCTACCTCAAAAGGTTTATTTTCTAATTCGTGAACTTCTACAGAAGGAACTCCAGGATATTTCTTAGCTGCAAAAACATAAGCAAATTCCTGCTTTAATTGACTAATGATGCGAGGCAAAGCATAAATAGGCATATCTTTCTGTTGGGAAAAGTTATAAGAGCGAACATCATCCATTCCTGCTGTATGGTCTTTGTGTTCATGTGTAAAAATCAATGCATCTAATTTTTTAATGTCTTCTCTCAACATTTGCTGTCTAAAATCTGGACCAGAATCTATCACGAAACTATACCCATCAATTGCTAAATAAATCGCAGAACGTAGTCGTTTGTCTTTTGTATCTTCAGAGCGACAAACCTCACAATCACAAGTAATAATGGGTACTCCTTGCGAAGTACCCGTCCCTAGAAAAATTATCTCCATATTTTTTAGTTAAGCTTCAGTCCATTTCTTCACCAAATCTACCAGTTTGTCAAAATCAATAGGTTTTGGTAAAAAATCATTAATTCCTACCTCAGAAAATTCGTCTTCAGTCATATTCATTGCATTTCCTGTAACCGCAATAATTGGAATTTGTTTTTTTTGCTCATCTTTGTGAGCTCTAATTTTCTTGCTACATTCAATACCATTTACCTTTGGCATATTGATATCCATTAGTACAAGATCAAAACTATCTTTTTCTATTGAATCAAGCACTTGTTGACCGTTTTTGACCGGTTTAATTTCAAAATTTGCTTCACTCAAAATTCGTTTCATCAAATTCAATAGAACTGAACTATCCTCTGCAACTAATATTTTTTTTCCCATAGTTTTATAAATACTTATCTAATATAGACGGAAAACTTTCCTCAAAGTTAACAAAAGCTTGAGTAAGTTTTTCGTAGTTTTTCATTAAGAATTCAACATCATTTTCTTTTTTAAGTCTTTGTTCTATTTCCAAAGACCAAAAAGCAACTTGCTTAACACCCACTGTTCCTGCTAAGCCCTTGAGCGTATGAAGATTGGATAAAACCACTTGATAATCCTTATCCACTAAACATTGATTACACTCTGTGAGCAATTCAGAAGTTTCTGTAATAAAGTCTTCCAAAATTTCTTCAACCATTTCTTTACCACCAATCTCTTCCAATTGTTGAATCACTTTTTGTTCCAATATTTCAGTGTTTTCTGTGCTTTCATTTCCTCCAACTGAAATTGTGCCAATACTATTGCATTGGTAATGTTTTTTTACCTTATTTATCAACATTTCTGCTGTAATAGGTTTTGGCAAATAATCATCAACTCCTGCATTCAAAAACCTTTCCTTATCCTCTTCTAATGAATAAGCTGTCATGGCAATGATTGTCGGTACATGTTCAAGTTTTTTGGTACGAATCAGCTTTGTGGCTGTAATCCCATCCATTACAGGCATTTGAATATCCATCAATACCAAATCATACTTCCCATCAGCTTCAACTACTTTATCTACTGCTTTTTGACCATTATTTGCAGTATCAATAATACAATCTACTTTTTCCAAAATCATAGAAGCAACTCTTCTATTGACATGATTATCATCAACCAAAAGTATTTTTGGAGGAGTATCAAAGTTTTCTTGTTGGAAGTTAAAGGCTGTTTTCTCTTCTGTCTTTGGAACATCATAAGATATTTTTGATTGAATGGTAAACCAAAAAGTACTTCCTTTCCCAAGTTCAGACTCTACTCCAATTTCGCCATTCATTAATTGAACAAGTGCTTTTGAAATTGACAAACCTAAACCCGTTCCTGCATAAGACTTTGTTAATGAATTATCCAACTGACTAAAATTCTGAAATAATAAACTTGTTTGCTCTTTTGCAATCCCAATCCCTGTATCTTTCACTGCAAAACGCAAAGTTACATTATCTCCTACTTTCTCTAATAATTCTGCATGAATAGAAACCTTTCCTGTATCAGTAAATTTGATAGAATTTGAGACAATGTTAGAAAGGATTTGCAACAAGCGAGTTTCATCAGCCAAGATACATTGAGGAATATTATCTGTAGTCTGATAATGAAACTCAATATTTTTCATCTTTGCTCTTTGCTCAAACAACAAATGTAACTTCTCTAATACTCCTGATAAAATAATTGGTTGCCTTCTCAATTCCATTTTACCGGCTTCTAATTTTGATAAATCAAGGATATCATTCAAAATATCCATCAAAATCCCAGAAGACTTTTTGACAGTTGTTACCAATTCAGTTTGTTCATCAGATAAATGGGTAGCTTGCAATAAATCAATGGTACCAATTAGTCCATTCATTGGTGTACGAATCTCATGACTCATATTTGCCAAGAAATTTTCTTTTACTTTTAATGAATGTTCTGCAATTTCTTTGGCTTGTAATAATTCTTCTGAAGCCTTTTTGAGGAAAGTAATGTCACGAGCTACCCCATCAAAAGCAATTGGATTTCCCAAATCATCATATATCAAACGAATATTGGCAATGCATTGTAAGTGAATACCATCTCTTGTCTGAATAATGGCCTCATAGTTTTTCACCTTACCTTCACTCAATAAATGCTTAATTAAGCCTTTTTGACTTTTGATATTAATGAAAAAAGAGGTAACTGGCTTGCCTAATAAATCATTTTCTCGATAACCAATTAACTCAAAAGCAGATGGACTGACCATCTCAATTAAACCTTCAAAGTTGGTTCGAAAATAAATATCTTGGAAAGACTCAAAAATGTTACGAAACTTCTCTTCACTTTCCTTCAGTGCTAGTTCTGAATATTTCTTTTCAGTAATATCATGTGAAATACCAGAAACTTCTTCAATTGTACCATTGGGAAGATAAATAGGATTCAAGAATGTTTCTCTCCATACATCAACCCCGTCTTGAGTAACTGACATTTCAAAATGTTGCTCCTCTCCTTTAAATGCCTTTTCATAATAGCGTTTTACCAAAAAATCATTTTCTGGACTAGAAAGCAAAACAAGCCTTCCTCCTTCGTCTCGTTCTATTTGTGGATATTCTTGATATTTTTCATAGACAGCATTCGCATAATTTTGATTAAAAGAAGTAACTGCTCCACTTTGATTTACAGACCAAATGAGATGAGAACTACTTTCAATAATGGCATTTAAGTGAGCCTTTTGTTCATTAATTTTATCCTCATATCTCTGACGTTCAATCACGACTGCAATCTGCCCTGAAATAAAATCCAATAATTCAAGATCATTGTATCGATACTTTTTTCGATCACTATGACTTTTAATGGCAATTACCCCTGTAATCCTATTATCTAATACCAAAGGTACTCCCAACCAAATCTTAGGAATATCACCATACAGCTCAACTTCACCATCTACAATCAGGTCTTCAATATCCTTATCATACAATAGAATAGGACGTTTATTTTTGAAAACATATTCCGTAACTCCCTTACCTAGTTTTCTACGATAAGCTTCTAATTTCCCTCCATGCAATTCATCTACATAATATGGAAAGACTAAATAATCTTTTGCATCTTCTTTGAGAGCAACATGAAAGTTATTGGCACTCAAATGCTCAATCAACAAATCATGAATTTGTTCTAATAATTGTTCTAAACTTTCACTCTTCACAGATAAGTTTGCGATACTATAATAAAGGTTACGAGCATTTCCTTCACTGACTGCATCTGTATTATCCGAAAAAATGCCTGTATATGAAATTAGATTTCCATCGATAAAATTACCACTAATACTTCCTCTCACATATACATCTCTTCCATCTTTCCTTTTGAAAATAGTATCAAATTTTCCTACTTCTTCTCCACTCAACATATCTTCCAAATAATCTTTGGTGTGTGTTTTATAAGCAGGATGCACAAAATCAAAAAAATTCATTCCTAATACTTCCTCTTCCTCATATTGAAGAACTTTTCTCCATTCTTTATTGATAAACAAGAAATTAGTGTCCAATGAAAGCACTTGAATGAGATCATTGGCGTTCTCAAAAAAGTCATGAATTTTATGATTATCCTTTGTATCTTTGTCCTTTTGCAACAAGATACAGCGTTCTATTAATTCTTCTTTCGATAAGTTTTCTAAGGATTTCATAATGAAGCGAAAAATTGTTTTTACAATCACAAATGATATTAGCTACGACCAACGAATGCAACGCATTTGTAGCTCGTTACAGAAAGGAGGATATGACGTTTTGCTATTAGGTAGACTTCGTTCATTTTCCAAACCCCTTCCTTCATTTCCTTTTTCCACACATAGAATAAAGTGTTTTTTTGATCAAGGAAAGCTATTCTATCTTGAATTCAATTTACGATTATTATTCTTTTTGCTATTCAGAAAAACAGATATTTATGGGGCGATTGATTTAGATACAATCATCCCGCACTTCTTAGTTAGCAAACTCAAAGGAAAACCAATGGTTTATGATGCTCATGAGTACTTTACAGAAGTTCCAGAAGTTGTAAACAGACCAAAAGTCAAAAAAATATGGACAAGTATTGAAAGTTGGATTGTCCCAAAACTACAATATGCTTATACTGTAAATGATTCATTAGCTAAATTATTCAAAGAAAAGTATAATACTCCATTTGAAATCATTAGAAATGCGAGTTTGCTCTACCCCACTCTCTCCAAAACAGAAAATAAAAAATACCTCATTTACATAGGAGCTGTAAATGTAGGAAGAGGTTTAGAGGAATTAATTGAGGCTATGCCACAAATTGACATTTCACTTTATATCTGTGGAGATGGAGATATCTTAGATGAGCTAAAAGGGAAAGTCAAAGAGAAGAACCTTGGTGATAAAGTTCATTTTACTGGATATGTACAGCCCAAAAATTTACATCAACTAACGCGAAATGCTTTTATTGGCGTTTGTTTACTTAGAAATCAAGGGTTGAGTTACTATTATTCTTTGGCAAATAAGTTTTATGATTATGTCCATGCAGAAATTCCTCAGATTACAATCAACTTTCCAGAATACAAAAAAATTAATGAGCAATACAAAGTTGCTGAATTGATTGATTTAGATGTTGAACAAATTATAAAAACTACTCAATACCTTCTGGATAATCCAACATACTATCAAACATTGATAGAAAACTGCCAAAAAGCAAAAAAAGAACTCAATTGGGAAGCTGAAGAACAAAAACTCCTCTCATTTTATCAAAAAATCTCTTAAACAAATGGCTCAAAAACACCTAATTGTTATCACTGGTCCTACTGCTATTGGAAAGACAGCTCTTTCCATTCAAATTGCCAAACATTATCATTGTGAAGTACTATCTGCCGATTCTAGACAATTTTTTAAGGAAATGAGTATTGGTACAGCTAAGCCCACTCCTGATGAAATGGGTGATATACCACATCATTTTGTAGATTCTCATTCTATTTACGATAAAATAAATGCTGGACGTTTTGAAGTTCAAGTGTTAGAAGTTCTAGAACAATTGTATCAAAAAGATGATATTGCTGTAATGGTAGGTGGTTCTGGATTGTATATTGATGCCATTTGTAAGGGTATTGATGTTTTTCCTGAAGTTCCTAAAAGTGTAAGAGAAGAAGTTACCAAAAATTATCAAGAACAAGGCCTTGATTATCTTCGAAAAGAATTAGAACGACTTGATCCAGAGTATTTAAAAATTGTAGATAATAATAATCCTCAACGAATGCTTAGAGGTGTGGAAGTCAGTCTATGTAGTGACAAACCTTACTCCTTCTACCGAAACAACCCTAATAAAAAACGACCTTTTAATATTATTAAAATTGGACTTCAACTTGATCGAGAAGAATTGTATAATCGCATCAACTATCGTGTAGACTTAATGATGGAAGCAGGACTACTAGAAGAAGTGAAAGAATTGTACTCACTCAGACACATGAATGCCTTAAATACAGTAGGTTACCAAGAGTTTTTTGATTTTTGGGATGGGAAACTAGAAAATCTTGAAGAGGCAATAGAATTATTGAAACGAAATACAAGAAGATTTTCCAAACGACAAATTAGTTGGTTCAAAAGAGATAAAGAAATTGAATATTTCCATCCACAAGATTTAGAAAAGATTATCGATTTCATCGAAATAAAAAAAGCCAATGTTTAATAAAACATTGGCTTTTATGTTTGAATAAATGACAAAAAAAGAGGTCTTAATTTCTTAAAACCTCTTTTAAATTATTTTGCGAAAGACTTTTTCAATTCCTCGATATCTACTTTTTTGATTACTGGAGTAGCAGTCAATCTTTTAATATCTTTCTTTCTTCTGTCTTGCTTAGCGTAGTTTCTTCTCGCTTTTCTATCTAGTTTTAAACTTGCCATTTCTAATATCTTTATTTAATAAATTCAGATTGAGGTGCAAATGTAAATCTTTTTCTCTAAAAGCTAAACTTTTTCTCGATTTATTCTATCTGACCTTAGACACATGCCTATACATTAACAGAAAACAAAAGTAACTCACTTATACTTTTATTTTCAAAAAAAGTTTCATGTTCGTTTTTTTTTAGGAAAATAAATTTATTTTTATCATTGATAAATTGTAACCAAACATAAACGATTAGTAAAATCATGAAAGCTAAGCTTACCTTATTAATTACGTTATTGTTCTCTGGTTTACTCAGTGTTTTTGCTCAAAAAGCAGTAAAATCGGGAGACCTAGAACACCATGTATACGAAAAAGATACAATTGTTTTCTCTAAAGATTCTAGTATTTACAAAGTAGAAAATTTAGGAGAGAACATTAACTCTGACCACGTAGAGTCAGGACCTCGAATCTCACCTGATGGTAATACATTGTACTTCTTCAGAATTGACACAGTATATAATCGTAAGAAGGCACAAGAGTTTGAGAGTGATATCTACTTTTCTGAATATAACCCAAAAGATAGTAGTTGGTCTAAAGCAGAAAACATTGGAAAACCATTGAATGGACATGGTGCGAACTCTGTACAAAGTGTTTTGGCAGATGGAGACCACTTAGTTCTTACCAACAAATACATGAAAAATGGTTTGACAAAGAATGGTATCTCTATGACTGAGCGTAAGAAAAAAGGGAAAAACAAATGGACATTCCCTAAAACTATCAAAATTCGTCACTTCCATAATGATACTCGTTATTCTGTACATATGAACAATGAAGGTACAGTAATGATTTTGGCTGTACACGATACTCATGACAAAGAAGCATTAGGACAACAAGATTTGTATGTTTCTTTCAAAGAAAAAGATGGAAAACACTGGACAAAACCTAAAAACTTAGGACCTAAAATCAATACTCCAAAATCTGAAGCAACTGCTTTCTTAGCAAAAGATGGTAAAACGATGTACTTCTCTACAAATGGTCGTAGAGGTCAAGGAGGTTATGACATCTTCTATTCTGAGCGTTTGGATAGTACTTGGACAAATTGGTCTAAGCCTAAAAATATGGGAGTTCCTTTTAACACAAAAGATGATGAATTTTACTTCTCTATTCCAGATAAAGGAGACTATGCTTACTTATCTCATCACTTCAAAACTTCTGATAAATTAGAGCACTCTGATATTGTTCGTATCAAATTATTAGAAGAAGCAAAACCAAAATTATTGGTATTAGATGGATTCTCTTTTGATAAAATAACAAAGGATACAATTGCATCTGTAGTTGTTTTCAAAGACGAAAAAGGAAATGTAATTGATTCTGTTGATTGTTCTATTTCAGAAGGATATCATGAAGAGTTACCTTTAGGGCAAAAATATACTTATGAAGTAATTGCTAAAGAAAGTGGATATAAAATCTTAGAAGGTGAAATTGATGCTACTGGTTATGGTAAATACCATGAAGAAACATTAAACTTCGAATTAGAAAGAACTCCTTTATTAATGTTAACAATGAAATTCATTAATAAAGAAACAGGGAAACCAATAGAAGTTCCTGTACATGTTGAAATTAAAGAATTACCAAATAAAATTGTTGCAGACACCAATGCAAATGAAAGTTTCTATGTAGAATTACCAGGTGGATATGACTATGAGTTACATTTTGTAGCTAATGGGTATTTACCTATAATTGAAAACAAAGATTTACGTGATTTTATAGAGTACAAAAAAGAAGAAATGATTGTTGAAATGCAACCATTAATTGGACTTGAATTTAATGTTAAAAACATTGAGTTTGATGTAAACAAAGCTGTACTTCGTCCAACTTCTTTCCCTTCTTTAGATTCATTGGTAAGAATCATGAAAGATATTCCTGAAATTGTTGTAGAAATTCAAGGACATACAGATTCAGATGGTTCTGATGCGGCCAATTTAAGTTTATCTCAGCGTAGAGCACAATCTGTTGTTAATTATTTAGTACAACATGGTATTAGTGCAAAACAATTCAAGGCACAGGGATACGGAGAAAGACAGCCAATCGCAACCAATAAGACCAAAGAAGGTAAGCAGAAAAACAGACGTGTAATGTTTAAAGTACTTGAAGTAAATAGCGATAAATATAAACTTCATTAGCAAAAAACAACTTTAGCACAAGGTGAATCATCTTGTGCTAATTTCAATAAATCATCTCTAATTTTAATCATATAAAAATGAAAAAGATATTACATTTTTTTGCCCTACTAGTAGGACTCTTGTCCTTTGGTACCAGTTGGGCAACAAAATTTGAGGTCACAACAAATGGTGCTAGTAATGCTTGGTACAACAAGTGTGTGACTACACTACCTAGCTGGGTTACTATAACTCCTGGATCTTTCCAAGAAGCAATTTACAAAGCAAATGCAGGACAGGCAGATACAATTGTATTTGCTCCAAACTTAGCAGGACAAACAATTAATTTAGGAGCTGCACCAGAAAACTCAATTACTTTATGTGCTAACAATATTGTAGTTGATGGTAAAGATGCTCCTGGAATGATTTTACAAGGTATCAATAATGGACCAGCTTTAATTGTAACAGGAGATAATGCTACTATTAAAAACCTTCAATTCACTACAAATTCAGAATTTAGAGGAGGATTAGAATATCAAACAAACAATAGTTTTGTAGATAGTTGTACTTTTCTTGATGGTAATTTATTTATTGGACACATCCAGTTACCTTCTGTATATGTAACAGGTAACCAAATTACAAATTGTGATATTCAGCAAGGTAATATTCAAATTATGGGAGCTGATAACACTGTTGATAATTGTAGTATTTTAGGACAGTTACTTATTGGTTATGAAGGAATTGGTACTGTTGCTCCTGTTCTTTCGAATACAAATATTATCACAAATTGTACAGGAATGGCACAAGGTTCCATTATTTATGGTAATGGAAACGAGATTATCAATGCTAATATGACTGTAACTAGTGTACCAAGTAACAAACCACATGGTGTAACAATCAAAGGTAATGCTAACAAAATCATAAACTCTTCACTATCAAATACTCTATCAGTTAATCAAACAAATGATTATTCAGGTATTCGTATAGAAGATCCTTTATCTTTTGACAACATAATTGATAGCACAACAATTGATGGTTGGTGGAATGGTGTTTATATCAGAGATGCTGAGAATAATACTATCTCTAACAATAATATCATTAATTCTCAGAATGCTGGTGTTCTTATTGATGCGAATGGTAATAATAACATTATCACTTCCAATATAATTGATGGATCTATCAAAAATGGTGTTCAACTTAATTCAAATGAAGGAAATGTTTTTTCTAAAAATGAAGTTAAAAACTCTGAACAAGCCAATGGTTTTTCTCTTATCTCTACAACAGGAAAAAATACAATTACTGAAAATAGTATTTTCGGAAATATAGGAAATGGTATTTACCTATATGGGGCATTAGATACAGAAGTTACTAACAACTTTATTGGACAAAATGCTGATGGATCTGTGGTTGATGGAAACCAAGTGGGTATGACAATCTCTAACTACTCTTCTGGTAGTATTATAGATGGAAATACAATTGTTGCTAGTTTAGCTAATGGTATTCAAATAGGAGAATTTACAGCTTGGAATGATGCTAAAACAAGTGGTAACAATAGCACTATTATTAACAACATATTTGGTAATGCTAATAATTCCAATGCTGCTTTAGAAAATGCAGGAAATGCTATTTTAATTCAAAATGGATCTACAGGAAATATTATAGGTAAACCAAATGAAGGGAATACAATTACTAATAGAGCTTCTACAAGTCCAGTGATTGTTGTTGATGGAACAGTTGATGATAATGGTCAAACGTCAACAGGAAATACAATTCAAGGAAATATTTTATCTTGTAATGCAGGAAAAGGTATTGACTTATTAAATGATGGTAATGAAAATTATGCAAGTACAGGAACATCTCCTAATTGGGTAACGATTAATACTGCTGAACCTGCAGAGAATACAATTTCGGGTAAATTTCAAACAGCAACAGGTAATGTGACAATTGATATCTATGTTTCTGGTGATTGTCAAACTCGTTGTTCTACTGATGAAACAGGAACAACAACTCCAAATGAAATAGCACAAGGTAAAACTTGGGTAGCCTCTGTTTCTGTACCTGGAGCAGATGGAGAATGGTCTTATACTTTTGAGCAAGCAGCAATTGATGCTGGTATCACAAAGGATAACGCAATTGTAACTGCTACTGATGCAGGAGGTAATACTTCTGAATTCTCTGTTTGTGAATTTGACCCTCCATGTACAAACCCTACTGATGTATCTTTAGTTGCTGAAGATGATGCAACTTCTGTTTGTGAAGGAGAAACAATTACTTTGAATACTGTAGTAAGTCCTCTAGAACCTGGTTATGTATTTGAGTGGTATAAGTATAATGCTACTACTGATGACTATGATTTAGTAACTGGTGAGACAGGAACATCTCTTTTGATTGATGAACAATCTAAAAATGGAACATACAAGTTTTTTGTTTATCATTTAGATAGAAATCTTTGTGGTAAAGAATCTGATAATACTTTAGAAGTAGCAATCAATACAAATCCAGATAGTCCTGAATTCACAAATACTACTCCTGAGTTTTGTTCTGGAACTGGTGAAGAAGTTATTTCTGTAACTAATGTAGAAGGAATAACTTATAACTGGACAGCAGCAAATATTGTATCTGGAAATGGTACAAATGAAGTAACAATTGACTTTTCTACAGCAACTAATCCTACAGAAATTAAAGTAATCGCTACAGATGCGACAACAAACTGTTCTTCTGAGGAAGTAGCTCTGAATGTTACAATTAATGATAAACCAACACCAGAAATTACTGGAGAATCTGCTCCTTTATGTGAAGAAGAAGGTGTTGTTTACACAGTATCAAATGCAAATGATGGTTCTACTTATACATGGACTGTACCTAATGGTGCTAACTTCACAGAAAATGAAAATGGTTCTGAAATTACGGTAAATTTCTCAGACAATAATGGAGATATTATTGTGACAGAAGAAAATATTGAAGGTTGTACTGGAACTAGTGAAGCATTTGCAATCTCCCTAAAAAGTTGTGGTCTAAAAGCTGATTTTACGGATGATAATGACGGAGTTATTTGTTTAGATGCTAGTTTACAAAACAATGAGATTACTTTTACAGATAAATCTACTGGTGATATTGTTGATTGGGCATGGAATTTTGGAACAGATGCTACTCCTGCTACAACTGGTGGACAAGGGCCTCATGTTGTTTCATATTCTTCAATTGGTACAAAAACTATTCAATTGATCATTACTGATAGTGAAGGAACTAGTGATACTGCATCTTATGAAATTACTGTAAATGATATTCCAAATGCTGATGACTTTAACTTAGAAGTTGCTGGTGGTTGTGAAGGTGAAGAAGGTACTTTTGAAGTAACAGGGAATAATGATGTTGATTTGGCAGTATATGATTATTCTTGGACAATAGAGTCTGATGGTATTGATAATGGTCAAGGAACAACAGCTGTAACAACTACCTTACAAAACTCTGGAACTGCTTCAGTAAAAATTGCTGATCAAACAACTACTTGTCAAATTGAATTAAATAGTGCTTATGGTGTAACACAAAAACCAAATACAGACATTAACATTTCTGGAGAATTCGAAATTTGTGATGGAGCATCTCAAGATAGCTATTTTGACAATGACTCAACTTACTTCTTTGAATTGGTAACAAGTACTGGAGATCCTATTGGAAATTTATCTTCTATTCACCCAGAAATTGACTCTGTTTTCATTACATGGACATTGACAGACAAGAATGGAAATAAAACGAACTTAAGTGATCAATCTGGTTTATTCAGTGCTGGTACAAATAAATCTGTATCTGCTACAATCAATCCTGGTTTTATCACAGGAGATGATGATGATGGTAATGAGATAGAAGAGCAAAACTACACACTAAGTGTAAGTATTGAAAAAAGAGGTGCTTGTGGTGTTGATTCTACTGTAATTGATCAAGAATTATTAACTATCAACAAATCTCACAAATATGTTTATTCTATTGCTTCAAGAACAAGAGTTTGTGATGAAGATACAATTTCTTTTGAAGCTGAGTTAGCAATTGATGATGTAGCAATTGATCCTTATACAGATTATACTACTTATCCAACAAATTTTGATGCATTCAACTATTACCATAATTGGTATTACATTGATAACAACGAGAACACATCTCCTATTGAAGACACAGTATATAAGGTAGTAGAGAAGAATCCAGTAAATGGAACTGAACCTGCAATACACTATTATACTACTTCAAATGTATTGAACATTCCTACTAATACTTTTGAGATTACAGATACAATTCCTAGACTTTGGAATCTATTAGCAACTCAAGATACTTTATTTAGAATCAAGGAAAAAGCTCCTTTAGCTGGTGTTCCTGCAGTTATAACTTACATTGCTACAGCTAATGATTTAACAGATGATTATGCAATCACAGATACTATTTTAAAATCAAGAACAACTCTTCCTTTTAATGCTTATAAAGGAGATAGTATTTTATTATTAGTAGATCATGATCATTTATGTTATACTCAACCTTCTGTATTTGCTGATACAATCACAGAGTATACTTTGGATCGTCCAGGAGGAATCATTGCTTTAGGTTCTGAATCTACTGGTTTACCAGATACTGTTGATTTAGTATTGAAGGATGTTGAAGATGTTATTCTTCAAAATGTTAATGCAAATAGTTCTTTAGTAGATCATCAATGGTCTTGGGGAATTGTAGAAGGAAATGATACTACATTCTCTACTGAATCTATATTAGATCCATTAGCAGCAACAACAACACATACTCCATTGGCAATTGAAGCAGTAATTTATAAATTAGTTACTGACAATGGAAGCTGTAAGGATAGTGCTTATGCAAACATGACAAACTTGTTACATCCATTTGTACCAAATACTATTTCTCCAAATGAAGATGGAGTATTTGATGAATTAATCATTCATAACTCGGAGAATTATCCAGAAATGACTGTACAAATCTTCAACAGATGGGGAACTTTGGTTTGGGAATCAGAAAAAGGATACCCTACTCCATGGGCTGGAACTCGTAATGATGGAAGTGAACTACCTGTAGGAACGTATTTCTATATCATTAACTTCAATGATGAAGCAATTGATGCTCTAATTGAAGCGTTTGATGAAGAAAATGATTATCCTACTGCTAGAGGTGGAGAATCACTACAAGCTGGTTCAATAACAATCATGAGATAATTTTCTAATGCAAGTCTAATTCTATTGGGCTTGCTACTAAAACGAATAGAAAAATGAAAAAAATATTAATCATATTAAGCTGTTTATTTTGTTCTTCGGCTCTCTGGGCACAGCAACAAGAACATTATAGTATGTATATGATGAACAACTACTTGGTGAATCCTGCCGAAGGAGGTACTGAGGAGTTTGTTGATCTAAAACTAGGATATCGTACTCAATGGGTAGGTTTGGAAGGTGCTCCAGCTACCATCTTTTTGAGTGGGCATGCTGCCATCAATAAGCACACAAGTCGTTTTGATGATGTGGATCAGCTGCCTTTCCATGGAGCTGGTGGTGCTGTCATTAGCGATAATATTGGACCTTATAGCATTTTGACAGCAAAGGCTTCTTATTCTTTCCACTTGCCACTTACAAGAGACTTTATCTTGTCTTTTGGTGCATTTGGAGGAGTAAAGCAATACACAGTAGATGTCGATAAATTAGAGTCTTCTGTAGATGGTACAGTAGATCCTGTCGCTCAAAATATAGCTTCTTCTGTAGTTCCAGATATGAGTGCAGGAATTTGGTTCTACAAAGGAACTAGCTTCTATGGAGGTATTTCTGCTTTCCAGTTATTGGGAAATAATATCAATATTTCACCAGATATTGCCAATACAGACATTAGAGGTACACTAGCAAGACACTATTTTGCTACTTTTGGATACAATATCAAGTTGAATGATAAGTTTAGCATCATTCCTTCATTTGTAGTGAAAGCAGTAGCTCCTGCTCCTCTTTCATTGGACTTGAATGCTAAATTCCGTTATGAAGACAAGGCATGGTTAGGAGTTTCTTATCGTAACCAAGATGCAGTTGTTGCTATTGCAGGTGTAACATTAAAAGGGTTAATTGATATCGCTTACTCTTATGATTTCAATTATTCTGACTTGAATAACTACAATGCAGGTTCACATGAAGTATTGGTTGGTCTAAGACTACCAAACCATGAGCATAAGCCACCACCATCACAGTTCTGGTAGAATCTA
>JAAEPT010000109.1 GCA_024232295.1 Cytophagales bacterium | reverse complement strand
TTAACATAATTAACATAATTAACATAATTAACATAATTAACATAATTAACATAATTAACATAATTAACATAATTAACATAATTAACATATGTTGTATTATTAGCAAGGAGAGTAGTTGTGTTTTTATGGGGTTAAATTTTCTTTGTTTTATTTTTTGTAGTTTTGTGTATGAAGTTTGAAAAAATAAATTTGTTGAGTCAGTTACAAAAAGCAATCAAAGAAGAAGGCTTTGTGAGTACTACTGATATTCAATACAAAGCAATTCCTAATATATTAAGAGGTGAAGACTTGTTGGCGATTGCTCAAACAGGAACAGGTAAAACAGCTGCGTTTGTTCTACCATTACTTAATTTGTTACATCGCTATAATACGGTTAATAAAAATAAAAAACGCCAAATACAAACAGTTGTTATGGTTCCTACAAGAGAATTAGCAAGACAAGTTGGTGATGTTTTTAAGAAGTTTGGTAAATACACTAATGTTAGGTCTTTGGCTATTTATGGTGGAGTTGAGCAGGGTTATCAAACGGAGGCTTTACAGAATGGTGTTGATGTATTGATTGCTACTCCAGGTAGGTTGTTTGATCTCAACTATCAAGGTTTTATTGATCTTAAACAAGTTAAGTATGTTGTGTTAGATGAGGCGGATCATATGTTGAATCTTGGTTTTATTAAGGATATCAGAGATTTGATGAAGATTTTACCAAAAAAACGCCAAACATTGTTTTTTTCTGCCACAATTGATAAAGAAATAAAGAAGATAGCTTATTCTTTGATTACAAGCCCCAAGCCAATTAGAATTCAAATTGATCCAGAGGATTTAGTTTCTAAAAATGTTCAACACTATTTATTGGGTGTGTCTTTAGATGAAAAGCGTTTTTTTCTAGAGCATATTATACAAGAGCAAAAAGGTAAAGTTGTTGTTTTTGTAAGAACTAAGGTGCGTGCTGATCGTGTTGCTAAGGCAATGAACAGGGTTGGTATAGAGGTGTCTGTTGTTCATGGAGGTAGAGAGCAGGATGAAAGAAGAGAAGCTCTTAAAGAATTTAAGAAGGGTAGTGTTGATGTTTTGGTTGCAACAGATGTTGCGGCTCGTGGTGTAGATATAGAAGGGGTTAAATGCGTGGTTAATTATGATCTACCAGAAGACCCTGAACATTATATTCACCGTGTAGGAAGGACAGGTAGAGGTAAAGAGAAAGGAGAGGCTTATACTTTGTTTGATAATAGTACTGAGAGGGAGCTTTTGCTTGCTATAGAGGATTTGTTAGGAGGGGAGATTGAACGTATTATTCTAAGTGAGTTCGACAGAAAGGATGTTTTGAGGACCAAGGGAAAGCTAGGGCAAGAAGAGACTTGGCAAGATGTTATGGGGGTTATTAATCAAGAGAAGGAAGTGTATAAGATGAAAAAGAAAAAGAGAAAAAATAGGAGGTAAGAGAGCCTCCTATTTTTTATAAAAATAAATCTGATGATAAATATCTGTCTCCTCTATCACAAATAATACATACTATTGTTCCTGATTCGATTTGCTTAGCTATTTCTGTAGCTACATGTGTTGATCCTCCACTGCTCATTCCTCCAAATACAGCCTTTCTTGCTAACTTCTTTGTCATTGCTGTAGCATCTTCTTGAGAAACATCAATGATTTTGTCTACACGTGATGGTTCAAATATTTTAGGTAAATATTCTTTTGGCCATCTTCTGATACCTGGAATTCTTGATCCATCAGTAGGTTGTGCTCCAATGATTTGAATATCTGAGTTTTGTTCTTTTAAGAATCTTGAAACACCCATAATTGTTCCTGTAGTTCCCATTGCTGAAACAAAATGAGTTACCTCTTGATTAGTGTCTCTCCATATCTCTGGTCCTGTACTGTGGTAGTGGCTCATGTAGTTGTCTGGGTTTCCAAATTGATTTAACATTAGGAATCCTCCTTGTTTAACTTTGTCATTAGCATAATCAATAGCTCCTTCCATTGATTTTTCACTAGGAGTGAGGGTGACAGTAGCCCCAAAAGCTCTCATGGTTTGAATCCTTTCTTTAGTAGAGTTTTCAGGCATGACTAACTCTATTTTTACATCAAGTGTACTTGCTATCATGGCTAATGCAATACCAGTGTTTCCACTAGTTGCTTCGATTAATGAAATTTTTTGATTGAGTTCTCCTCTATCTATAGCTCCCTTAATCATTCCATAAGCAGCTCTGTCTTTTACGCTTCCTCCTGGGTTGTGTCCTTCTAGTTTTCCAAAAATTTTTACATTAGGATTAGGGGATAGTGAACTGATGTCTACCAAAGGTGTGTTCCCTATTAAATCGGTGATTTTATTCATTAAAGTATATTTGAATTTTTACTTTACCTAAGTTGTTTTTTATGTTTGATTGTCAATGTTTTACGAAAATTTATTAACAGTCAGTTTTGTATTCTTGTTTTGATATTTGAGGTTTGTAATATACTGTCGAATTTGGTGTAATACTTTTAGTAATCCAAACATTTCCTCCAATAATTGAGTTTTTGCCAATTACTGTTTCTCCACCTAGTATTGTTGCCCCAGCATATATCACAACGTTATCTTCTATTGTTGGGTGTCTTTTTGTGTTCTGCATGTCTTTTGATACACTTAGCGCACCTAGTGTAACCCCTTGGTATATCTTTACATTTTTTCCAATTTTAGCTGTCTCACCAATAACAATTCCTGTTCCATGATCAATAAATATAGATGGTTCAATATCTGCACCTGGATGTATGTCTATTCCTGTTTTTGAATGAGCATATTCTGTGATTATTCTAGGTAGAAGAGGAATGTTGAATTGTTGTAATGTATGTGCGATTCTATAAAATGCAATCGCATAGAAACCAGGATAAGCTCTTATTACTTCATATTCATTGGTTGCTGCAGGGTCTCCGTCTAATGTTGCTTTGATGTCCATTTTTAAATCATCATATATTCTAGGGAGTTCTTTTAGGAATTTTTGGCTGGTTTCTTCAGCTTGCTTCATTTCACTCATAGAGCACAAGATTTCTTTTAGGTCCTTTTGAATAGCCAATAAGGCTTTTTCACACTCTTCAATAGAGGAGAACCGTCTTTTTGATTGTTCTGGAAAAAGTGTCAAAATTATTTTGAGTGTCCATTTGCTAATGGAGGAGGTGGAAGGGTAATGAGTCTCTGTTTGACTGTGTTTGTTGTATATTTCTTGGATAAATCCGTTATCAATCATTGTTTGTTGGTTTTTCATCTTGTTGCGTGAAACAAATATATCTGATCAAAAGTTTAAAATCTAATTTAAAATCAATAAAAACCAAATGGTTCATCGCTTTATTACATAAAAAAATATAATAAAAATCATACTACTGGACAAAAATAAGAAGAAGTGAAAAAAGCGTTATCTTTAGCTTCCTAGTTCAAAAAACAACATGCTTAAATCACTTCTGTCCGAAATTACAAAAGAATTTAGAAATCAAAAGTCATCTTGCTTGAAAAAT
>JAAEPT010000108.1 GCA_024232295.1 Cytophagales bacterium | reverse complement strand
CTCATGATACATCATCTCCTTCTCTATCATCTAGTGAATTTATATTTTCATCTACTGATTCTGATTCTGGTTCTGATTCTGGTTCTGATTCTGGTTCTGATTCTGGTTCATTTTCAGAATCATCTATTTCTGAGTTAATTACAATTGATTGTCTCTTTTCTGTACTTACTTCAGTAAGAAGATTATAAACTTTTGCTCAGACAATTTTTGGATATTCACTTGCAATATTTATTGAACAATCAGCCAAAGTATTATCACAATATGTTTCATTGTGGTACTCTGGTATAAGATATAAGTCATGACTAGATCCACTATAACTATAATCCCTAAATATTACAGGATTATCTCATAATACGTTATCTCACCTAGACTTTTGAGTTAATTCTAGATCATATTTTGGTTTTACATGTGCCGTTTCACCACAAAAAGTAATATTTCTAATCTCCGATTGTTTTGATTGAAATATATTTCCATTTCAAACACTCCATATAATTTGATGTTTTAATGGTTGACCTGCACAAATATATGAGTCTTCTACTCGAGTAATATATTTTTTTCTAATTTCTAATGGATCTTGTCCATCATCTAATTTTCATTGATTTGATGGTAAACGAATTCCTGTATATGTTCAAAAAATATCAGCATTAATAATATGGAGATTCATCTGTGAATAATCATCACTTCCTATCCCGGATATATTTGGTTTTGGTCTATTGTTCTGTACTCTATATTTTCCTCTAATAGTCACATTAGAGATAGTTGTATTTGCAGTAGGATAAGCAAAAATTCAAATATCAAAGTAATTCCATAATGATAAATTTGAAATATTATTTTCACATCATTCATCATACCCGTGTGTTTTGTAATTCAATGAACAATAAATCCAATATGTCATACCTGTTTGTACAGCATATGCTTCGTTATTATTAAAATTTTTCAGTCAAATAGTATATGCGTTCACCTCTTCTCCTCCTGTTACATGTGGTGCATCTCATTGAAATCTTGGGATATTTACATACCCATTTGTCATGTTATCAAACTTAAAACCATACGTATATAAAAAACTTCCAATATAAATATCAGCTGCAACATTTCACTCATAATAATTTCAACCTCATCCATTAAACCAAAATGCTGATCATGATCTTCATAATTTTGTTTTATCACTAAAACCTTCTTCATTATCATCATATTGATCTGGTTTATTTCTATCGTCTGTTCTATTTCCGTTCCCACCTATCATTCTCACAACAAAGTTTCTACGAAACATATTTCATGTTTCACTTGCATCTTCTGTAACCATACCAGCTCATGATGCTCTATCAATTATATTATTTTCTATTAAACCATAATGAGATGCATGAACCACTAATCACCATTTTTTATCTAAGTCATCATTTTCTTCTCAGAAATCTATAACATTTCATAACAATGTAAATTGGTATCCATTTGCTTGTGGATTTTCTGGACCAATTAAGTGATGCATATGAAGTGGATATCTTGCTTTTATATTCTGAAAAGAACCTACCCAGTCAATATTTGTTCTCCCTAAATGTTCAAATGCTGCATATCTAATATCTATCTCACTTCTATCATGAAAAAATGAATGTCATCTAATCCCAAGTGGGTTTTCAGAATGAATAATTACATTTCTTTGTTTATTAATAATATGTGGTAAAAACTTCAAAGTCCCATCTACATTTCTTGCTCATTCATGAGTATGAATTAATGGTTCTGAAATAGTCAGAGTGAGTCCATCCGGTGAGATAGCTGTAATGGTTCTATCTTCTGACTGTGTTCTATAATCTCTTCTACAATCTACTTTATCTTCCAAACAAGGACTTGAATGAGGTACAACTATTTTATCCCCTACTTTCCAGTTTTCTGCATGTGCTGAAGATTCGAGTTGGACTTGTGTATCTCCGATAAACATTTCTGCTGACGTTCTGATAAATGCTTCTGTTTTTGCAGAACCATGAATCGTGATTTTCCCGTTTTGAGCCATGAAGGTTCTCAGGTGTTGTTTGGTATCGTTTGTTGCAAATGGTAAGTCTCTGATGACCACT
>JAAEPT010000107.1 GCA_024232295.1 Cytophagales bacterium | reverse complement strand
TGTCAGTCTTTAGGAAAGGATTACAAGAGATCAATCAAGTTTGCCATTCTCTTGAAAATTTCATTCAATATATTATCCAAAATTTGAACAACAAAAAATATTATAGACATCATCAAAACCCTTTTGTCCAGTAGTATGAACCTGTTTATAAAAGTTTAACTATTAATGTTTTATATACTTATTCTGAGGATAAAATGTTATTTTGAATCATTGATAATTCAAAAGATTTAGAAAAAAGTACTATGAAAAAACAGTAATCATTAGTTTCACCATATTGTTTAGTTTTGCTTTTACTTCTTCTTTAAATAATGATAACAGGAAAGTTTACATAGGACAATCTTTTGAGTCTTTTTGTGAATATGCACACATAAGACCTGACTATGAAGGTGAAGTAAATGAGTATTACAAAGACTATATTGGGAGTTTCAAAAGGACAATCTATAATGGAGAAGATGTATCATGTACTTTTATTAATGATACACTAGAATGCTTACTATTGAATGAAATATTTTTCACAGAAGGAAAACTCTATGAAGCACTTCTACAACATAAGACATTTGTAGATTTTTTCATCAAAAAAGATGATGATATAGAAGAGTTACTGAATAATGGCATTAAGAGGTACTATGATGGCTATGTGACAACCAAAATAGAAATAGTTAAACGTGAAAATGATGATTATTTATTGAGTGTGGATGTCTATTCAGATAAATACCAAGTAGAGTTTCAAAAGATTATAAAATCTTACAGAAAATAAACTAAGATTCTCAACTGTCATTATAGAGTCCACCCAATACAAAATTATGGATTGGTAACTTTTATATTCTCTATTTTTTATGAATCTTATTGATTGTTTTTTCTCCCTTCAAGTAATAAATACCAGTTGGTAAACTTCTTAAATCAATGATTAATTCTTCATCTCCTTTTTGAATAATAGAAACACTCAACATCATATTTTCACCATATGTATTATAAAGTGCTAAAGTCTTAAGTAAATGTCCATCACCCATAATATTTACGATATTCTCAGTTGGATTAGGATAAACAATTAATTCTTCATTATCTGTTGTAAAGTCTGCATACAAAATTTGACTATAGGTAAATTGACCATCAAAGTCGACTTGCTTCAATCGATAGTAATACACATCAGGAGCTGTAATTGGATTTATATATTGATAAGATGATAATTCATGACTATCGCCCTGTCCTTCTACTTTATATACATCTTCCCATTCGTTCTGATGAACTGAACGTTGTATCACAAAGTAATCATTGGATATTTCTTGTGAAGTAGCCCATACAATTTCAGCCCCATCTGCTTTTTTCTTTACATAAAATAATTCTAATTCAATTGGTAATATGGTAGGGCATGTACCACATGGAGAGAAAATCTTAGCAGCACCCCAAGTTGCTGGTCCACTAGTTGTTCCACCAGGAGAATCACAAACATTTAGCGTAGCATCTGGAGATACATCAAGATTAAGCTGGATATTATTTCCCATGAAAATACAGCTTGACGAAGAAGGGGATTCTATTGAATTCAATAATCCATTTGTAAAGTCTCCACTTACATTCACAATTGCTCCACCACCTTGACAAATTGCAGGACCAGAAGAACCATTCAAAGTAAGATTATCAGTTGCAAATGTTGAATTATTGATAATAGAAGAATTATTATTAATTGTAGTAGTACCTGTTACATTAAGTGTTCCTCCAGAATTATTAAATATTCTAGCAGGAATTCCTGACATTGTTAATCCATTTGTAAAGTTCAAATCAGAATAGTTGACAATTTTTGTAGTATTGAATAGTGTGACAGCAAAATCGAATGTTAGAGTCCCTCCCATCACGATAATAGTACCATTGATAAAAGATCCACTTGTGATTGTCAGGTCTCCTCCACATACTACTAATGTTCCTCCTTGCATTCCTATATTTGACAAAGAACCAGTACCACTGGCAGCAGACCACCAAAAAGTCATTCCTGAATTCACAGAAGTATTATTGTTCAATTGACCATTACCACCACTACAAACACCCATTGAGTTATCTGTAGTACATTGAGCAAAAGAGGAATGAGAAAATATCAGTAAAAGTAAGATACAGTATAAAGATATAAAAATAGGTTTTTTCATAATTCTGGTGGTTGTTTGATAATGAAAATACCTATAAAAAATTATGTAAAAATTAACAAAAGATAATATTTCTATAGAAAATATTTATTAAGGTAGTTAATGAAGTCATTTAAGGTTTTGTTGAGAAACTATAAATAAGCATCTGTATTTCAATTAGTTAACATCTACTTTGATTAGTACTATAAATATCTAACTAAAAGTAAGAGTGTTTTGCTGTAAATCAGTCAGTTACATAGTTATTAAACCTAAAACTTTAAATCACTTCGTAGTAGTTGAATTTATTATCCCATTTATCAGCTAATTCTTTTTCAAATGTTTTATGATCTTTGTTTCCTTCTGAATCAGCAATAGTATTGAGTTCTTTTTTAACGAAAAAATGATTACTACTTTTAGGGTTTTTAATGATGCCTGCTTGCTTCATTAGTAAGTAATATCCTTCATTGGATTTAAACTTTCTAATATGAACTCTTGGTACATAATGATGTCGTTTTGGAATACTCATGCTTACTCTTTTTTAATAAAATATCATTTTGATTGCCAAGAGTTGCATTTATTTGTAGTGAAAATAAAACTCCCAACTTTCTAAGAAGGTTGGGAGTTTTTTGTATCTATTCTATTACCAATTTTCCAGATTGATATCCACCATTGGCAAGTGAAGTTTGAATAAAGTAAATACCACTTGGTAGTTTTTTAGTCAGTGTATAGCTTGTATTTGCATCAATAGAAATTGAATGCACAATTTGTCCTAATTGATTGGTAATGTTTAGAATACCTTTTTCTTTCCAACCAGAAATTGTTACACTTGAGCTTGTTGGATTAGGATAAATAAGAAGAGGAGAAGTTTCTATTGTTTTAGTCTTGTGAATACTATTGACATATTCTCCCTGTCCCACAAATTTTGATAACAATCGTACATATGCAGCTTGGTAAGTAATTGAGTTTTCAGTTACTTCCCATGAATCTTGAGGCCAATTTGTGTTCCAATCTTTATATGATTTTAGAATAGGCTGATTAAGAGGGGGAGTTAATGATTTGTCACAATTACAATTTGCACTTGGAGCATAATTAGGATTGACTCCACCAGACACAAAACCAGGAGGAGGACCATAAGTAGAACGACCTACCTCATCCCATTTGCTACTTCCATCTGCAAACCATGCATGATAAATCTGAGTGATAGAATTCTCAGCACCATATCTTCCCATATTTGTGAGGTATGTGAAGTTGAGCGGGTTTACACCATGCATATAGTGTACAAAACGTTCTGTAGCCTCTACATACAAGTCATTGTTTGCTGAATCTAGTCGATGATCTACCAAAGAATAATACATGCTACCTTGTTGGCATTTGTTTCGGTTACTTCCCCATAAGTGAATACCGTCTACTCCATAGCTCAAATAAGCATCTGCATTAGTTTCAATTTTTTTATAATGAACACTTCCTCTCATTGAATTTGTAAAAGAATTTTTGATTTCAAGAGCAACTTTTTCAGTTGCATTAGGCAAGTCTGCGTAATACAACAAAGCATCCTGAATATGTTCTTCAAACATAGAAGCATATCCTTCTCTTTTTAAGCGAACATAATTACTACTCCATACACTATCTACATACGTACGATAAGTAGTATCACTTGTTAAAGCATATAAAAATGAAGCAGCTACCATTGCATTACTTCTTTGCTGATATTCATTATCTTCAATAGCTGAATTGTCAAAGCCAGTATTATCTGCATTGGAAGGGATATTATCATGGTGAGTAGAAATATAATCCCATGCTTTTAACGCAGCCTTTTCAAGAGTATCTCCATACAACTGAAGTCCTTCATTTTTGTGGTTTTTGTAGATGATGGCACCATAAGCATAAGTAACACAACCAGAAATAGTGGCTGAAATCGTAGGAGCTAAATATCTGTGGAAATTTTTCTCTGCACTTGGAGGAGAAGCTCCACAATAACAAGTATGTGATACTTTGTGAATACATGAACCATTTTCTTCTTGCATCCTCAACATCCAATCAATCTCATATTTGATTTCATCCAAAATGTCTTCAATACCATTTCCTGATTCTGGGATATTATAATCATCAGTAAAAACTTCTGGATTTTCCTCATAGGCAGCTAATAGGTTACAAACTGTCTCATCAGCATAATTCATGTACTTGTTGTAATCTCCAGCATCATACCAACCACCTCTAAGGTCTCTTGAAGTAGATGGTACAGGGTTTTTGGCATCTCGACAATCTGTATCCTGTTGGTTTCCCATATGAGATGCTCCATCTACCCAACCTTTTTCTGCATAAGGCTCTTCTTTTGCAAAGCCAAAACGTTGATAATAAAAAGTACGCATAGCTTGTTTCAGTACTTCATTGTAGATGTTGTTATCAATTGCAAAACGATAAGAACCTACCTTGTTATTTACATCCCAAATATAGTATTCTCCAGCAGTTGTTAGTTCACTAAAATCAAAATGCCAAACTTTATCACCAGATTGACTATGTGTTGTTCCTTCTCTCCATAAAACAATGGTATCAGAAAATACAACTTCATCATTTGCCCAATTTCGTACTTCATAAGTGTTTCCTGGGGTAAATGTTTCAGGAGCATTAAAACCAGTTTGTGCCTGAGAGATAACAGCTATTTTTTCCGATTCTTCACGGTATCCAAATTGATCAATATGAATATTGCTAACAATTGAAGAAGGACTGGCATTCAAAATATTAGTAGCAATAATGGAAAAGAGTAGAAGTAAAGAGTGTTTTGTCATGATGTTATTTGTTGTTTGTTTCTTTTAAGTTAAAAAATCCTGTTAATATTTACAATTTTCATAGGTTTCAGAATGAATTTCTTATTTTTGAATCAAGAATTGTAAAATAAAACTGTTTTGAATAAGAAATATTATAGTGTCATTGGAGGAGTAGTATTTTTAGTGGTATTAGTCATTGGATTTACATTATTTTCAAGTGATGATAAAGTTGATAAATGGACGCTAGTTCCCAAGAATACTTTGTTTGCAATAGAAGTAAATAATTTACCTAGTTTTTGGGGTGAAAATCAGAGCAAAGAGAGCATAAATTTCCTTCAACAATTTGAGGTTTCGGAACAAACTAAATCTAGGTTAGCACAACTAGACAAAATTCTTAGAAAAAAGGAGTATACTTTGGCTGATATTTTGGGAGAAAAGTCAGGTTTAGCATCCTTTCACTATATTGTTGATCAAGAGGATTTAGCTACCATTTATTATTTTCCAATTTTGTCACAAGATCTTAGTTTTGTGAATGCTCTCAATGAATATGTTGAAGTAGATAGCAGTTTCTCATTGAAGGAAAAGCAAGTAGAAAACGGGGTTTATTGGGAATTGAAGGAAGAAGGAAAACCAAGTTTTTACTTTTTGAAACATCATCAAGTTTTTGTGGGAACTTCTGAACAGGTTTTGATAGAAAATGTATTAACTCAAATACAAAATCCTGATGAAATTATCCAAAATAATTTAGAGAAACACTTGAGTAAAACAAATACAAATGATCAAAACAATGTTTTTGTAAACCTTCCAGAATTATCACGTGTTTTTGCATCTTTGGCAACAGATGATAACAAGCAATTATTAGCAAGTCTAGAATTATTCTCTGAACATACTTTTTTTGAAGCAGAATTACAGCAAAATAATATTCTATTGAATGGTTTTACTTATGCTCCCAAAGACTGGGCATATTTAAATTGTTTTCATGATCAAACCCCTCAAAAATTTGAAGGAACCAACCTGTTTTCTAATCGAACATTATCTCTTTCTTATTTTGGAGTAAGTGATGGTACTGAACTAAAAGAAAATCTATTGTCATATTGGGAAGAAAGAGAATTGATGATGAAAGATAAATGGGAAGAGGCTGTAGGAAATTCTGAACTTGAAGCGAGTTTTGAAGAAATATATGAACATTTACAAGGGGTTGTGGCTTATGCTGTTTTGGAGAATAAAAAAACAAATCAGTTAGAGAAGGTAATGTATTTGCCTAGTCAAGATATTGAAACTTTTTATACAACATTTGATAATCTTGCAAAAGCTACTTTCTTATCTTCAGAGCCTTTTGATACTGAAAAATATAAGGATTATGTGATTGCTCCTATCAATTCTACTGACTTCCCTTACTTATTGTTGGGTGAGTATTTTGCTGGTTTTGGAAAAGGTTATTATGCCAAAGTTCAGAATTATATTGTCATTGCAAATACTCAAAAAGCACTCAAAAATATTCTTCAAGATATCGAAAGTGAAAATACATGGAATCGCTCTTCTTTGCATACCAAAGATCTAAGTTTGTTAAGTGAATCTAATGTAGGTTTATACTTAAACCCAACAAAAGTATTGAGAGAGATTAAAAACTTGGTAACTCCAACAGCAAGTACATTTATCAATCGCTATGAAAAAGTATTGAGTAAACTGGAGGTTGTGTCTTTACAGTTTGCTACCAATGGAGAAGAAGAGTATTATACGGATTGGGGACTAAGAGTTGGTGATATTGGTACAAATGTACAAGTTACCAGTAATACTGAGACAAATTCTAATACAAGAGTTTACCAAAAGAAGAATTGGGTACAAGACTTAGGAAAGGAATTAATTACAAAGCCTTTTGTCGTGATAAATCATGAAACCAAACAGAAGGAAATTTTCACACAAGATAAAGAACACAATGTGATTTTAATTTCTAGTTCTGGAAAAGCTTTATGGGATTATCCAGTCAGAAATCCTATAGTAGGAAAAGTATTTCAAGTAGATTTGTATAAGAATGAAAAGCTACAATATCTATTTGCTACCAAAGAGTATATCTATTGCTTGGATAGAAGAGGTAGGTTGGTTGATAATTTCCCAATCAAAGTACCAAATGATATTCAAACATTGAATGTGATTGATTATAGTAGTTCGAAAAAATATAGGTTCCTAGTTTCAACAAATGAACCTGCTTTGAGAATGTATGATAAGAAAGGGAAGAACTTGAGGGGGTGGAATCCTCAAGAGATAACAGGTAAGCTAGTTGAACCTACTCAACATATTAGAGTGAAAGGAAAAGATGTCATTTTTGCAGTTCAGCAAAATGGAACTATACATGTCTGGAGTAGAAGTGGGAGGAAATACAAAGACTTTCCAATTGTGTTAGGAACAACACTCAAATCTCCTGTATTCATTGCCAAAGGTAAGAAAATGAAAAATTCAACTTTCTCTGTTGTGAATACTGATAATACAATCTTTAAGTATGGTTTTGACGCTGAGAAAAAGTTTTCTAAAAAGATGGAGGGTGATGAAGGTTCTTTACAAATGATTCTTGCTCCTTCTCAAGAAGAGTATGCTTTGGCAGTAAATAAAGGAGGAGAACAAGTATTCTATGATAAATACCTAAAAGAATTGTTTAAAATAGAATTGAAGGGAACTACATTAGAAAAGACTCAGTTTTATCCATTAAGCAAGCAGAAAAACTTATTTGTTAATTATTCAAAGAATAAAGCTTTTTGGACAATTCAAGATAAGAAGAATTTGATTCAGAAAGAGTTTTCAGCTACTCAAAACTCATCATTATTGTATTCTAAATCTTCAAAGGAGTATACTGTGTACCGTATAGACAAAACGAAAGTTATTAAAGAAGTGATTCGCTAAGGTTTTCACAATATCTTATTAGTATCTCCGTTTGTTGGATGTGACTATCATAAATGGTGTGATTTTTGATGGGCGTTTTTTGAAACACATTTGATAAACAGAGATATTATGGATAATAGAAAATTTATATTAGGAATTGGCTTAGCTAGTTTAATGGGTGGTGTTTTCGCAATTGGTGGTTATAAATTGCTCGGAGAGCCACAAAATCAAGTAACTTACCAAACAGTACAGCAGAATATACCTGCTAATTTTTCAGCAAATCAAGGAACACAAAATACTCCTAATTTTATTGCTTCAGCTTCAATAGCTCGTCCAGCAGTAGTACACATTAAAACTTATAAAACAGTACAACAATACCAAACTCCAGGATATTATCAGGATTTCTTTAGAGATTTTTTTGGGAATCCTTATCAACAACATAATCAACCACAGCAACAACAACCTCAAAATAATACAAAGGAAAAACCAGCGGGTTCTGGTTCTGGGGTAATTATTAGAGATGATGGATATATTGTTACCAATAACCATGTAGTGCACCAAGCTGATAAAATTGAGGTGGTGTTGGATGATAAAAGAAGATATGAAGCAACACTTGTAGGAACAGATCCAACGACTGATTTAGCTGTTTTAAAAATAGAAGAAACAAGTTTACCAAAACTTACTTTTGGGGATAGTGATGAATTACAAGTAGGAGAGTGGGTATTAGCAGTAGGAAATCCATTTGATTTAACATCTACAGTAACGGCTGGAATTGTGAGTGCAAAGGCTCGAAGTATCAATATACTAAGAGGGAAAACAAATATGGCAATTGAATCTTTTATTCAAACTGATGCTGCTGTAAATCCAGGAAATAGTGGAGGAGCTTTGGTTGATACAAAAGGGAAGCTAGTAGGAATTAATACAGCAATTGCGACTCCTACAGGAACATTTGCTGGATATTCTTTTGCGGTTCCTTCCATTTTGGTGAGGAAAGTAGTAGATGATTTGATAGAATATGGTCAAGTACAAAGAGCTTTACTTGGTATTTCTATTGTAGACATCACTGCTGAATTGGCAGAAGAAAAAGGATTGAAAAAAGTGGAAGGTGTTTATGTGGCAGATGTACGTGAAGGTGGAGCAGCAAGTGATGCTGGATTAAAGAGTGATGATGTTATTTTAAAGATAAATAATACAAAAGTAAATTCTTCTTCTGAACTTCAAGAAATTGTAGGTAGAAATAGACCTGGTGATAAGGTTAAGATTACCTATTTGAGAGATGGAAAGGAAAAAACTACTGAGGCTATCTTGAAGAATAAGTTGAATACAACCAAAGTTGTTAAAAAAGACGATAAACCAATTTTGCATTTGATGGGAGCAAAGCTTCAAGAAATCTCTGATAAGGAAAAGAAGAAAATGGGCTTAGAACATGGTGTAAAAGTCGTTTCTCTAGAAGATGGAAAGTTTAAAAGTGCAGGAGTCAAGAAAGATTTTGTAATTACTCATGTTAATAATAGAAGAATTGCTACAATTGATGAGTTGAAACATTATCTACAAAATAAAACAAGAGGCTTGCTAGTAGAAGGAACTTATCCAAATGGACAACGTGTTTTATATGCATTAGGATTATAGCATTAATTCCACAAAAAATACTCTATATTTGCCTAAGTAACTTTGGTTGCTTAGGCTTTTTTATTTTCGAATACTAATAAAAAATAATGACAAAGGAACAGATACTTAAAACACTAGGTCTTGTAGAGCGAAATGCTGCATATAGTACAGGTTTACTTTGGGCAGAAGTAGATAGACGAGAGACTCATAAAGTATATTCCCCTATTAATGGTGAATATTTGGCTTCAGTGCAGTATGCTAGTCAAGAAGATTACAATCATGTAATAGAAACTGCTCAACAAGCTTCTGAGGTTTGGAAAAAAGTACCAGCTCCCAAACGTGGAGAGATTGTTCGTCAAATAGGAAATAAATTAAGAGAACAAAAAGATGCATTAGGTAGTCTTGTGACTTTAGAAATGGGGAAGTCACTACAAGAAGGACTAGGTGAGGTACAGGAGATGATCGATATTTGTGACTTTGCAGTAGGTCTTTCTCGTCAATTGCATGGTTTTACAATGCACTCTGAGCGTCCTTTGCACAGAATGTATGAACAATACCACCCATTAGGAATTGTAGGAATTATTAGTGCATTTAATTTTCCTGTTGCAGTATGGTCTTGGAATGCAATGATTGCTGCCATTTGTGGAAATGTTTGTGTATGGAAACCTTCAGAGAAAACTCCACTTACTGCGATTGCTTGTCAGAAAATTTTGGAAGATGTACTCAAAGAAAATGAATTGCCAGAAGGTATTTTTTCTTTGGTTTTGGGAGGAAAAGAAATTGGAGAAGAATTGAGTAAGGATGTTCGAATACCTTTGGTTTCTGCTACGGGTTCTACTCAAATGGGAAAACAAGTAGCTCAAACAGTTGGTGCACGATTGGGGAAAACAATCCTTGAATTGGGAGGAAATAATGCCATTATTATTACAGAGTATGCTAACATTGATTTGGCATTGAATGCTGTTGTATTTGGAGCAGTGGGAACTTGTGGTCAGAGATGTACAACTACTCGTAGGTTGATTGTTCATGAAAGTAAAATTGAAGAAGTAAGAGACAGGTTAGTAAATGCTTACCAAAACTTGACAATTGGAGATCCTTTAGATCAAGAAAATTTGGTTGGTCCTTTGATTAATCAATCAGCCGTACAATCTTTTGAGCTTGCTTTAAATACTGTACAGGAGGAAGGAGGTCAATTATTAGTTGGAGGAAAAATCCTAGAAGGCAACTATGTGCAACCTGCTATCGTAGAAGCCAAGAACAACTATAAGATGGTACAACAAGAAACATTTGCACCTATCTTATATTTAATCTCTTATGATGGAGAAGTAGAAAATGCAATTTCGATTCAGAATAATGTGAAACAAGGGCTTTCTTCTGCAATATTCTCTACCAACATCCAGCAAACAGAAACATTCTTAGCTCATTGGGGTTCAGATTGTGGTATTGCAAATATCAATATAGGAACTTCTGGTGCAGAAATAGGAGGTGCTTTTGGTGGAGAGAAAGATACTGGAGGAGGAAGAGAATCTGGTTCTGATTCTTGGAAAGCATATATGAGACGACAAACAAACACAATAAACTACAGTACTGAGTTGCCTCTAGCACAAGGTATTAAGTTTAAGATATAAACAGTAAGCAGTATGGAAAATAATGATAAATACTTTGCAGTAATGATTGTAGATGATAATGATATTGACAATATCATTAATTCAAAGATGATTGAAGGAGCAAACCTTGCCAAAATCATTTATACACATAACAGTGCAGCAAGTGCTATTGACTTTTTGAAGAATATTCAGAAGATTTCAACGCCTGATGAAAACAAATTACCAAACTATATATTTTTGGATATTGATATGCCCATGATGGATGGTTTTCAATTTTTAGAAGAGTTTAAAACATTGCATGAGGATATTCGAAATCATTGCAAAGTCATTATGTTATCAGCTTCTGTAAACCCATCAGATAAACAACAAGCAAGTAGTTCTCCTTATTTTGTGAAATATTTGAACAAGCCTCTTCAGAAAGAACATTTAGTAGATTTATAGAGTATTTTCTACTGATAAAAATAAAATCCCTCTATTTTGTTTAATTCACAGAGTAGAGGGATTTTTTATATTCCTTTATGATTAGAAATTCAGAAGGAAATTATAAATTTGCTCTTTATTATAATTAAACCAATTTTTCAATTTTAAAATCTTACAAAATGTCGATAGCAAGTAAGTATAATCCTGAAGAAGTTGAAAGTAAATGGTACTCAACTTGGTTGGAAAAGAAAGTATTTAGTTCCACAATTGATAAAGATAAAGAACCATTTACGGTGGTCATTCCTCCACCAAACGTCACAGGTGTATTACATATGGGACACATGTTGAACAACACCATTCAGGATATTTTGGTCAGAAAGGCTAGAATGGAAGGAAAGGCTGCTTGTTGGGTGCCAGGTACAGACCATGCTTCGATTGCAACAGAAAGTAAGGTTGTGAAGAAATTGGCTGAGCAAGGAATTTCAAAAGAGGACTTAACCCGTGAAGAATTCTTAAAGCATGCTTGGGAATGGACTGATACTTATGGTGGTATCATCTTAGATCAGTTAAAGAAATTAGGTGCTTCTTGTGATTGGGATCGTCAAGCCTTTACATTAGATAAAGAGCGTTCAGAATCTGTAATCAAAGTATTTGTTGACTTATATCGTAAAGGATACATTTACAGAGGAGCAAGAATGGTAAACTGGGATCCAGAGGGAAAAACAGCTTTATCGGATGAAGAAGTAATTCATGAGGAAGTTAATTCTAAACTTTATCATGTAAAATATAAAATTGTTGATTCTGATGAGTTTATCACAATTGCAACAACTCGTCCTGAAACAATCTTAGGTGATTCAGCAATTTGTATCAACCCAGATGATGAGCGTTATTCTCATTTAGAAGGAAAGAAAGTAATTGTTCCTTTAGTAAATCGTGAAATTCCAATCATCTTCGATACTTATGTTGATATGGAATTTGGAACAGGTTGTTTGAAAGTAACGCCTGCTCATGATATCAATGATTACGAATTAGGCTTAAAATATAACTTAGAAGTAATTGACATCTTAACTGATGAGGGAAAAATCAGTGAGGCTGGACAGTTCTTCGTTGGTGAAGATCGTTTTGTAGCACGTAAAAATGTAATCAAAGCAATTGATGAATTAGGTCAGTTTGTTGAAGCAAAAGATATCGTAAATAGTGTTGGTCGTTCTGAGCGTACAAAAGCAGTGGTAGAGCCTAAAATTTCTACACAATGGTTCTGTAAAATGTCAGATATGGCAACTCCTGCATTAGAAAATGTATTAAATGACACAATTAAAATTCATCCTCCTAAGTTCAAGAATATGTATCGTTCTTGGATGGAGAATGTAAGAGATTGGTGTATTTCTCGTCAATTATGGTGGGGACATCAAATTCCTGCTTGGTACTTACCTTCTGGTGAATTTGTAGTGGCAGAAAATACTGAAGAAGCTTTAGTAGAAGCGCAAAAAATTGATGCTTCAATCACAGCTGATCAATTAAAACAAGATGATGATGCCTTAGATACTTGGTTCTCTTCTTGGTTATGGCCAATGTCTGTATTTGATGGTGTTAACAATCCTGATAATGAAGAATATAAATATTATTATCCAACAGATACATTGGTAACAGGATTTGATATTATTTTCTTCTGGGTAGCACGTATGATCATGGCAGGTTATGAATTTGCAGGAGAATTGCCTTTCAAGAATGTATACATTACAGGAATGGTTCGTGATGAGCAAGGACATAAAATGTCTAAGTCATTAGGAAACTCACCTGATCCATTGGATTTAATCAAGGAATACACAGCAGATGGTGTACGTACAGGAATGTTATTTTCTGCACCTGCTGGAAACGATTTATTATTCAATGAAAAATTATGTTTACAAGGACGTAATTTTGGTAATAAAATCTGGAACTCAGCTAAATTAGTTACTGGTTGGGAAGTTTCTGAGGAAGGTTCTGATGTAAATGCAGTAGCAATTCAGTGGATTAATGCTCGTATCAATCAAGTATTAGCAGAGGTTGAAGACCATTATTCAAAATACCGTATTTCTGATGCATTAATGGCTATCTATAAATTAGTTTTTGATGACTTCTGTGGATGGTATTTAGAAATGATCAAACCTGAGTATTTGAAGCCAATTGATAAAACTACTTATGAAGCAACAATTGATGTATTGGAGAAAGTATTGAAAATTCTTCACCCTTTTATGCCATTTATCACAGAAGAATTATGGTCTTCAATTCGTGAGAGAGCAGAAGGAGATTTGATTACAATTGCTGAATATCCAAAAGTAGAAGAATATGACCAAGAGTTGTTGAAAGAAACAGAGCATATTCAAAATGTGATTTCTGCTGTTCGTAACATTCGTAATGCAAAGCAAATTGCTAAGAAAGATGCAATTGAATTGTTTGTGAAAACAGCGAATCAAGAGCCATTCAAAAAATATGAAACAATCATTGGTAAATACTCAATGGCTAACTTATCTAAGTTAGAATTTGTTTCTGAACCTGTAGAAGGAGCTATAAAAGATGTTGTTGTAACTGATGAAATCTTTGTTCCTCTGGCTGGAAATGTAAATGTTGAAGAGGAGAAAGCAAAACTTCAAAAAGACTTAGATTACCAAAAAGGATTCTTAACTTCTGTAAGTAAAAAGTTGTCAAATGAGCGTTTTGTAAATAATGCTCCTGAGCAAGTTGTAAATGCTGAAAAGAAAAAAATGGCAGATGCAGAAGCAAAAATCAAAACATTAGAAGAAAGTTTAGCTGCTTTAGGATAAACTGATTCTACACCAATATAAAGTAAAAAGGCTTGGTGAAATTCACCAAGCCTCTTTTAGTCAAATGAATATTTTTAAAGGCATTATAGGATTTATTTTTTCTCTTGTTCTTTCTGTGGGAATTTTATTTGTTGTATCATTATTTTATTTTTTAGGAAGTCAATATTGTGCAGAAGTCGAATTGCAAAAATTTGATTGGGAAATATTTTGTTTTTTTGGAATATTTTCAATTATATATGCTTTTTTTAGCTTATTTTTTATAAAAATAGAAAATAAGAAAGGTCTTGGTTTTGGAATATTCCTTCCTCTTTTATTAACGTTATTTCTGACAGGTTCAGCTGGTATAGATTTACTATCATTTGAAAGATATTATACAAAATTTGACTCAAATATTTGGAAAAAAGATACATATCATGATGTTAAGATGGCTAGAATTTTAATAAAGGAGAAGACACTTATTAAATTAACTAAAGAAGAGGTCAAAGAATTACTTGGAGAATCTGAAGAAATAAAAAACAATAAATATATTTATCATATTCATCAAAAAGGCTATGGACCTACTAGTTTACATATTGTATTTATAAACAATAACGTAAATGATGTTTATTTTGAATGTTTTGATGATTAACTTTAGCAATTATTTATATATGTTGTTAACAAATCGTTTTTATTCAATATCTTCTTCTTGAAGAATAGAAGGACGACCTTGTCCTTTTTTAGTAAGTAAACCTTGGATACCGTTTTTTTGATAACGATGTACCCAACGGAGAACAGGTTGTGAATCTTTAAAACCAACTATCCTTGTTATTTCTGAGTAACTATAACCTTGTGTTTTCAATAATACTGCATGACAACGCTGACCAACAAAAGAGGATTTACTTGTTTTTTGAAGATTTTCTAATTCTTGTATAGACTCTTCTCCTAATTCTAATATCTTTGGTGGACGACCTGATTGTTTCATAACTTTTTTAGTAATTATACGAAAATAATCAGATTTTATAT
>JAAEPT010000106.1 GCA_024232295.1 Cytophagales bacterium | reverse complement strand
CAATATATTGAAGGTTTTTACAACAATAATCGTCTTCACTCTGCCATTGGATATATGACTCCTGAAGAAAAAGAAAAACAATTATTAATGCAACTCAAAAATGTAGCTTAACTTTTTGTAACGTTTTTGGTTGCAATTCCATTCCGCCTTCTATGACTTAAGTAATTATCTTACCATCAATAAAAAAGGTGCTCTATAGATAGTCAATCTATAAAACACCTTTTTCTTTTTGTAGTTATAGAAATAAAAAAAGCTGAATCAAAATGAAACAGCCTTTTTCTACCTTAATTAATAAACTAAAACTACTAATGAAAATTTTTAATTATTTTTTGATTACACGAGCCTTCGCAGAGAAATCATCTCCAATTACACTAATTGTGTAAATTCCAGCAGGTAATTCTGAAATATCAATTTGTTGTGTAGTTCCTGATTTTACTACAGAACCTACAGCGTTAATTACTTCATAGCTTGTAAACTCTTTATCTAAGTTTACTAAACCTTCAGTTGGGTTAGGATATACATTTGCGTTAACTTCTGCTAACTCATTGATACCATCTATAACAGATACATCTAATGGAACTAATGCTCCTCCAGCTGGAAGTGCTACATATAATCCAAAAGCAGGATCATTTTCACCTTCAGGTGCAAGGTATCCAGAAGCTAATACTGTAATTCCTTGGTTCTCTAAACCGAAGTCAGCTAAAGCTACATCATAAGTTTCAACTACTGTTTCAGTACCAGCAGCTCTTACTTGTAAGATATAGTTATCAGTAGCTAGTTCTAAGTAACCATCGAAATCACCAAAAGCTAAGTCTTCTACTAGTGCAGTTCCATCTGTTAATGTAATATCTACAGCAGGAGCATCAGTAGCACCATGGAATACAGCTACATCAGTATTTCCATCTTCACCAGCTACAGCAGTAGCACCACCTTGTATAAAGATGTCAAGATCTTGGTTAGCATCACCACCAGCAGCAACCATAATATAGCTTTCTCCACCAGCAATGTCTCCATTTACAGCAATAGCTTCAGTATTTGTACCAGCTGCATTAAGAGAGAACTCTTGGTTCAATCCTACAGGAATTTCTACATAAGAAGAAGCAAATCTGAAAGGTACATCTACTAAACCAGTAGCTTCACCATTGATATAAACATCAACTGGACCAGCAACAGGAGAGTTATGAATGATTTGTGCAGTTGCAGTTGAAGCGTCTAATGGTAAGAAGTCTCCACCAGCAACAGGTACAGCGAATAATCCAAATGCAGGTGCATTTTCGTCATCAGATGCAAGGTATCCAGAAGCAACTGCTAATACAGCTTCTCCATCAAATGCAGCCAAAGGTACATCATAAGCAGCTACAGTAACTGTTTGATCTACATCTCTGATTTCTGCATAGTAAATATCAGAAGTTAAGTTAAATCTGTCAGAAAATTCTCCATAAGCTAAATCATCAGCTAATGTTACATCTACAGAAGTTTCGTGAACATCTACAGTAGGAGCATCAATAGAACCATGGTAAATAGTTAAACCAGTATTACCATCTTCATCAGACTCTTCTGCAGCGTTATCATATACATAAGCGCTAAAGTTATCACCTAAAATACCATCAGCAATTAAGTAATAAGTCTGTCCAGCTTCGAAAGTATAGTTAATTGTTGCAGCAGGGCTCTCAGATGAAGCAGCTTCGCTTCCTGTAATATCAAGCTCTAACTCAACACCAGCAGGTAAAGAAACAAACTCAGTTGCAGTACGATAAGCTAAATCGTCTACAGCAGGCTCATCTCCATCATTTACATAAATATCTACAACTGCTGCAGCAGGATCTGGTGAGTTGTGAACGATTTGTACTCTTGCAATTTGCTCTTGAACAGGTACCATAACTAATGGTCCACCCTCAGCAGTTGCTACATATAATCCAAATGCAGGATCATCTTCACCTTCAGGTGCAAGGTATCCAGAAGCTAATACTGTGATTCCTTCTCCTTGTAATCCAAGGTCAGCTAATGCTACATTATAAGTTTCAACAACTGTTTCTGTACCAGCAGCTCTTACTTGTAGTACATAGTTAACAGTAGGTAAATCTAAATAATCTGTGTATTCTCCAAATGCTAAATTTGGTACTAATACACTTCCATCAGTTAATGTAACATCTACAGCAGGAGCATCAGTAGCACCATGGAATACATTGAAAGAAGTGTTTCCTTCTTCTACAGAAGACATTCTAGCCATTGGGTTGATGAATAATGCTAAATCTCTTTCGTTTGCACCACCACCAGCAATAACAGTATAACTTTCATTCGCTTTGATATCAGCGTTAGCAGCAATTGCCTCAGTACCTGTACCAGCCAAATTAACTGATAATTTTTGGTTTAACCCTACAGGAATTTCTACGTAAGAAGAAGCAAATCTGAAAGGTACATTTACTAATTCAGTAATTGCATCATTTACATAAATATCAACTTCACCAGCTACTGGAGAGTTGTGAATGATTTGTGCAGTTGCAGTTGAAATGTCTAATGGTAAGAAATCTCCACCAGCTGCAGGTATAGCAAATAATCCTAATGCAGGCTGATCACCAGTAGGTGCAGCATATCCAGAAGCTACAGCTAGTACAGAAGTACCACCAGCTAAAGGTACATCAAAAGGAGCAACTGTTTGTGTTTGTTGGTCATCTCTTACTTCTACATAGTAATCACCAGCAGAAAGAGCTAGACGAGTAGTAAATTGACCGTAAGTGAAATCATCAGCCAATGTAGCATCAATAGAAGTTTCTTGAACATCTACAGAACCAGCATCAATAGAACCATGATAGATTGTTAAATCTGTTAATTCTTCATCACCAGAATCTTCAGAAGCATCATCATATACATAAGCACTGAAGTTATCACCTAAGATACCATCAGCAATTAAGTAATAAGTTTTACCATCTTCGAAAGTGTAATTGATTGTTGCAGCAGGATTGGCAGATGAAGCAGCCTCACTTCCTGTAATGTCAATCTCTAATTCAACACCAGCAGGTAAATCAACAAATCCAGTTGCAGAACGATAAGCCAAGTTATCTACAGCAGGATCATCCCCATCATTTACATAGATGTCTACTACCTCAGCAGCAGGATCTGGTGAATTGTGAACAATTTGAACTCTTGCTGTTTGTGCAAATAACAATGATGTTAATGCACCGCAAGCCAAACTTGTCAGTAGTAATTTTTTCATTTTGATAAGATTATTAAAAGTTTTCTTTTAAATACAAACCAAGAAACAGTGAGTACTTTATTTTGTTTAACCTTTTAGAAAAAAGAATAAACAAAAATACGTTTAATGAATTAAAAAAATAGATGAAAAAGTACGATTAGACGTTATTTTGGCATTTTTTGAGGATAAATATTTTTTTTTAAAAAAAATAAAAAAATTATTTACGATAGTTGTTTTTACAAATGAACAGTTAATGATATTTTTATTATCATAGAACTATTTCAATACAATTCCTGTAGCAAATCGACCAGTATCAGAACAATGACGATAAGAAAAGAAGGTATCTGAAGATTGGTAAGTACATATTTCTGCTATTTCTATTTGATGATAAGGTATTCCTGATTCAATCAATACTTTTTTGTTTGCTTCCCACAAATCCAATAAGTACTTCTCATTATCTTTGGCATAAAATACATCCTCCCCAATTGTCTCTTTCACAATTTGAATCACTTCCTCTCCTACTTCATAAGCTTCCTTAGAAATGGAAGGAGCAATTCCTGCCCAAATATTTTGAGGATTTGAACCATAAACTTCTGTCATCTTCTGAACTGTATTCTGTACAATTCTGCCTACAGTACCTCTCCAACCTGCATGAATCACAGCAATTACTTGTTTTTTGTGATCATATAAAATAATGGGAACACAATCTGCACAAATCACAGCTAAAGCAATTCCCTTCTCATTAGTAATTAAAGCATCTGTCTCTTCAAATTCATCATACTGATTCTTTTTTGTAACTACTTCTACATGATTGGTATGTGTCTGTTTTGGAAAAATTAAATGCTTAGTTCCAATTGCTTTCTGTAGCAATGCTCTATTTTCAACAACATTTTCAGAAGTATCTGGAGTATTATAACCTAAATTCAAAGAACCAAAAACACCATTGCTTACTCCTCCCTTTCGAGTACTAGTGAATTGGAAGACCTCTTCAAAATTCAAGAAGTTTTGGAACTGATAAACAGGAATATTGTTGAGAAAGGTAATTTCCATGACAATTTTTAAATTACATAAATCGTTTTTTTGTAATTTAATGATTTAGAATTGCGTTAAAAATACAAAACACAAAGAATAATGAAGAATTTTTCAAAACTTATAAGCTTGATGAGCATTCTCTTGCTCTCATCACTTGCCTTTGCTCAACCAAAAAATGACAAAGCATCTTGGAAGTATTCTCTTTCCAAAACTGATTTTGCGGTAGGAGAAACAATTAATGTTATTTTTGATGTCAATGTAATTGATGGTTGGTATATCTATGGTTCTGACTTTGATCCTGACTGTGGACCAATGGTTACAATCGTAACACCAGAAAAAAATGCAAGCTTTGAAGTAGTTGGAAAATTAAAAACTGTGGGTGGACATGGTAAGTTTGATGATATTTTTGAATGTGATATTACTTACTTCAAAAAGAATGGTCAATTTGTATTGCCTATTAAAGTATTATCAAAGGATTTAAAGATCAAAGGAACTTATGAGTTTCAGACTTGTGCAGAATCTGGGGTTTGTTTACCGGGAGATGGAAAATTTGAGATTAGTCAATCATCTACTGCTCAAGGTATAAAAGCTACTGTAGAAACAGTAACTCCTGAAAAAGTAGAAAAATCTCCTAAAACAGAAGAAAATACTCCTACATCAACAGAAGAAAGTACTACCATTGTAGAAGAGAAAGATAGTATTACAAAAAATGTAACAATAGCAGAGGAAGAGACAACAAGCTCTGCAACAGAGATTGTAAAACAAAGTACTAAAAGGAAAGCAGGATACGATGATATAGTCGTCAATCGTTATGGCTCAGAAAATACAGAAAAAGCCCAAGATATTTGGGCTTTACTTGTTTTTATGGGGATATCTTTTGGTTCTGGATTAATTGCTTTATTAACTCCTTGTGTGTTTCCAATGATTCCAATGACTGTAAGCTTCTTTACACATGGTTCTTCTTCCAAAGGACAAGCAATTAGAAAAGCATTATTCTATGGATTCTCAATTGTTTTGATTTATGTGTTAATTGGTACAGTGGTAGCCAAAGTAAATGGACCAGGTTTTGCTAATTGGTTGGCAACTCATCCAGTACCCAACATTATCTTCTTTGTTCTTTTTGTAGTTTTCGCTCTTTCGTTCTTAGGTTTATTTGAAATTCAATTACCAAGTAGTTTTGTAAATAAAGTGGATGCACAATCAGACAAAGGAGGATTTATTGGTATCTTCTTTATGGCATTTACATTAGTATTGGTTTCATTCTCTTGTACAGGACCTATTGCTAGTACAATTCTTATTGAATCTGCTGGAGGAAGTTGGCTAAAGCCATTAGCAGGTATGTTGGGTTATTCATTAGCTTTTGCAATTCCATTTACATTGTTTGCTATTTTCCCTTCTTGGTTACAAAACTTACCAAAATCTGGAGGTTGGTTAAATACAATCAAAGTAGTATTAGGTTTATTAGAATTGGCTCTTGCTTTTAAGTTCTTGAGTGTAGCTGATCAAGTAAACCACTGGCATTTATTAGATAGAGAGGTATTTTTGGCAATTTGGTTAGGAATCTTCGCTGTAATGGGAATTTACTTATTAGGAAAAGTTTCTTTTCCACATGATAGCCCGATTGAGAAAATTGGAGTGTTTAGAGGGGTATTTGCCATTGTTGTGATCTCATTTGTTTTTTACTTATTACCAGGAATGTGGGGAGCTCCACTCAAAGCATTGTCTGGAATCTTGCCTCCAATCACCACACAAGATTTTAACCTTGCTAGAAATGAGAATAAGCAAGGAAATCGTTTATATTCTGATAAACTACATGTTCCGCATGGTTTAGATGGTTATTTTGATATTCGTGAAGCAATTGATGCATCAAGAAAACAAAACAAACCAATCTTCTTGGACTTTACAGGACATGGATGTGCTAACTGTCGTCAAATGGAAGCACAAGTTTGGTCTGATAATCGTGTATTGGACAAATTGCAAAATGACTTTATTGTAGTTGCTCTTTATGGTGATGACAAAAAAATCACTGTAGCAGAAAACGAGTGGTTTAAAAATGAAGAGGGTGAAATCAAGAAAACATTGGGTGAGCAAACAAGCTACTTTATGTATGATAAGTTTCAACAACAAGGACAGCCTTTTTATGCCATCTTGGGAGTAAACGAAAATGCTGAATCTAATAAAATTGTTTTAAATGAATTAGCTTCAAATCGTTCGTTTGATTTAGATATTGATAAATATGTGGCTTTCTTAAAGGAAGGAATCACCAATTATAAACAATTGAATAAGTAAGTCTTTATAAAGAGGGTTACTAAAAAGAAAATCCCCATTTGAGTAAAATCAAGCGGGGATTTTCTTTTTAGTTAACTTAAGTAAGTTTTGACAAAAACATTCTACTTCTTCTAAAATCAAGTAAATAAAGATTTACCCTATATCAGTTAATAGTGTAAAGGAGTTTCCATTAAATATCCATCAAAATCTTGTTGAGTTGTTTTCATAATTACATCTCATGTGAATTAAGGGTTAAAAACCAAAAGTTAAAAAAGTAGCAGCAATAATTT
>JAAEPT010000105.1 GCA_024232295.1 Cytophagales bacterium | reverse complement strand
GGGAGTCTTTGTATTTTTTGATGATTACCACATTTAAAAGGACTTTGATATTCTTCGAACAAAAAGCATTATCTGCTACAATGTGTTTTTTTTGTAAAAATTAACAATATTTTTCAACCAACTTCTCCCATTGCTCCAATAAATTAGAAAATGCTCCAATGTACTCAAACTTCCTATAGCCTCAAATGTCCATCTTGATAAATTTGTTAGCGAAAACCGTCCGACAAATCCATAACTTGATTGGACTACATGGAACTAATCTTCCGTACAATGATTTATGAGTTATTATTTCTTTTAAAGGAGATAGTAAATCAAGCATAAAAAAACAGGTTGAAGTTGTGTTGTTACTCCTTTTAACCTGTTTTTTTTTATTTTTGGATACTTAAGCGAAATATGACGGACATATTGATAAAATAAATGCTTTTTTGTGGTAAAAAATAATATTAAACTTTAGTGGTACTTCTTTTTTTGTAAGCTTACCAGTGAAGTATCAGATATTATGATAGTTTGGTTTTCCATTTATTCCATGTACAGGTATGAATTAAGGTGTTTTAATGGTAAATTATTTTCTTTATGTTCAAAAAAGAAAGCTCACACTTTCTATTCAGAAAGGTGAGCTTGTGTTTAATTTTTTAAGTTGTAAATAAATGGTGATAAAATGCTATTGAATGACAACTCTTTCCTTGATAACTTCTGCGTCATTTGAGATGATTAAGTTGTAAACTCCTGGTGCTAAATCTTCAACATTAATTGTTTGTTCGCCTGTTGAGCCTTCAATATTAATGTTGACATTACCTAATTGATCAACTAAGCTAATATTTGAAGGGTTTGAAAGAACAACATTTAAAGTCTTGTTTGTTGGATTAGGGTATACACTCACAGTAGTGTTGGTACCTTCAAGTGTACTTGTACTAATATTTTCTTGAATTGATAAAGTAACTTCAGATGTTGCTTCATCACCAGATGTACCTGAACCATTCACAGCCAATCCTATCCCAATAAAGCTAACACTTCCTGTTCCCGCAGCTGGAGCTCTCCAAGAAGCTTCAAATTTACTATTGGTATTGCGTTGAGATTGTTCAAAATATGTATCACCCGAAATATGAGTATTTGGTGTGATATCAGCTGTTAATACTCCAGCATTAGAATCATCTTTATCAACAATTGCTACAGCTTGCATACCATAAGCAGCTGGACTTCCTGTTGCTGCTATGTTAAACTCTAATTGATAAGTTTCTCCTGGTTCATAAGTTGTGACAGCATTACCATCCTTTTTCAAAGAAATAGTCATGCTAGGAGAATAATTTCCTCCGCTGTGGCAAACAGAACAAGATTGATGGCTTTTGTTGGGACCAACAGCAGATATGCTTTGAGCTTTGTGAGGTCCACTAGATCTGCTAATATTAGATGAAAGAGTATATAATGCTCCTAACATTATTCCTACTCCAAGTACAGTTTTGTATGTTTTATACATAATGAATAATAATTTTATTTGTAACTTATAACTAAAAAATACATCGATAGTTTGAATGTATTCTAGTCGATTTTAAAAGCTGGTATAAATCTTCTTCTCTCTTCAAAAGAAAGCTCACACTCTATATTTCAAAGTGTGAGCTTATCTTTCTTCTAAAATTTTATGATTATCTATTTTCTTGCTGAAATGGTGGTGTCCACTCTTTTGTCTTCATAATTTCTTTCACCTCTTCATAAGAAAGAGGGTAGAAGTTGTGGCAGTCTACACCAACATCAAAAGAATTTGACTTTTTATCATCAGGCAATGTTCCATGAGAATGTCCATATAAATGGTAGCTTCCCCAATGAGAAGCATTCCATTCACGCAGTGCATAGTGGAATAATACAACTAATTGTTCTCCACGTTCAAATTCATCATCTTTAATAACAAGTTCATAGTAATCCTTGACCCATTCAAATCGTTCTGTACAGGCTTGTGCAGACTTTTCATGATTTCCATTGATTAGGTAAATCTTACCATTCAATTGGTTAAGTATTTTTCTGAGTTTTCCTGAAGACATAAGTCCTACATCTCCTAAATGATATACTTCATCTTTTGGCTGAACTTTTTCGTTCCATTTCTGAATCAACATCTCGTTCATTTCATTAACATCCGAAAATGGTCGATCTGAAAATTTTATTATGTTTTTATGTCCAAAGTGATGGTCAGAAGTAAAAAATATTTTACTCATTTCTTTTAATTTTTAATTGATAATTTGATTCCATTCGTTTGTTTGCTTTGGACTCTGAAGATTAGATCTTAGTATTTTTAAAGGTTCTCATAATTCTGTTTCTTTAATTCAAGCTTACGTTTTCTTTTTTAGTTTTGTTCATAAAAAGATTTTTCATTAGGCTCCCAGATGATATAACCTTCTATACCATCATCTGTTTCTTCATCAACTAACTTCCAACCTAAGAAAGAGGCAATTTGAATGAAAACTCTTTTTAATTCTTCAAAATCAACATGTTTTCCTTTCTCACAAACAATTGTAATCAAATTGGTTTTTTCTGAATCAATATCATCACTATTCCAACTATTTATGTTGTCAGTGTGCAAAAATGATAAAGTAGTAAATGGAAAAGGTTCTATATTTCTAAAGTTGTACAAATCATCTTGTTTCAATTCTGGAATTTCACTGATATACTTTCTTAACTTTTTGATAGAACAACTAGCACTCAAGTTTTTGTCTTTGTATATGTTTAAATAATAATACCTATCTGACCACATTATTTTACCTCTTTTATATTTTATTGGACGTGTTTTTAATGCCAATCATATCTGCATTGTTTTGCAAATGGTGTTCTAGCTTGTTTACCACATTTCGGGCAATAATTAAAATCAAGAACTTCAGGTTTTTCAAATCCTCTTTGCTGTATTTTCTCTGAATTTATCTATTCCCTCTGCCAAAAGATTGAGTATGTCTTCATCAGTACTTAACCAACCTCGTTCTGTCATTACTTTGATTCTTGCATCTTTTTCTTCATTAGAAGAATTTGAATGAATGATTTTGTAGTTAACAGACCAATGTTTCCATGCAGCAACTTCATTTTTGTTCATAAGTTGATCAAAGTATTTTAATATGTAATCTACCTTATCTTTATCCATTTTATATAATATTGAGTATTAGTTTATAGATACACAATTATCATTTTTAAATATTTGTATATTAAAAACGATCTCTTTTTTAAGGAAAAAATAAATTCATATACTTTTATTTCTCTTGAAGAGACTCTTCAAACTGAGTTATCAATTCCTGAACTTCTTCTTGTCCATATTTTCTAGAGAAATGTACAGGAATTGCTTTTTTGACCTTACACTTTTTCATAATTTCTCCAGACATGGCAGCATAACTATGAGCATTTTTGAGAGCAAATTCTTTGTCCTCATTTTTATAAAAACACTCAATATATGCTTCATCACAATTCTGAAATTTGTTTAATATCTTTTCATGATTTTCTGCACTCGTATCATGGTCCATAATTACACCAACAGTCTTTCCTTTTTCTGTTTTGACCATGCAAAAGAGGTCTTTGGATAAATATTCTGTACCATCAATTGCCAAAGAAACATTTTCTTGTCCTTGCTCATATAGGTTTTTCAGTTCAGAAACCCATTTTCCTCCTTTGAAACCATTTTCTAATTGGATTTTGGTTTTGTCTTTTCCTTTAAAGAGGTAAGCAATAGAATCTGTTTTGTGGTCAAGGATTTCATATTCTACTACAAAGTCTTTTTCCTCAAAGGCTAATGGACTATCATAAACTGTTTCCTTTTCTTGTTCCCATAGGGGAGGATTAAGCGCTACTGTTCTGATTTTTCCATCACCATTGATTTCTCTTATTTCATAAGAAATAGCACCTTCTGCAATTAGGTTCCAACAATAACTTTTGATTCTGTTTTGTACTTGATTAATGATTCCATTAGGACCACAAATTATTACTTTTTTACCCATTCCTATTTGATGTCTTAGGATAGTATCAAAATTGACAAAGTGGTCTATGTGGGTATGACTGATGAAAATGGCTTGTGTATCTTGGCATTCTTTTACACCAAGGTTTTTTGCCTCTCCACAATCACAGATATAATTAAATGAATGATTGGCTACTTTTATAAGTAAGCAAATATCTTCATTGGGTTCACTCTTAATTTCTACAGTAAACATTTTGTTTTATAAGTTTTCAAAACTTCCAATACATCGTTCATAAGACCATTCTTCTTGGTCATACTTTTTGGTGAAATCGAAGTTTGTTAATGTTATTTTTTTGTCAGGATTGCCACTCCATTCTACAGTCAATCCCTTTTCTTCTAATTTTGCTTTAAAGAAAGCACCAGCTTCTGTTTTGGACATTCCACTAGATTGTGTTTGGTCACTATCTACAAATGCACCAAAAGAAAGTGTTAATTCTTGGTATTCAATTGTATGAGCTACATCTTGTTCATTGTATAACAAATAACCAAAAGGCTTAAAAGATGTGCAATCCAATACCTCATCTATGGTATCATAAGCATCAGAAGCTGTATAACCTGCTTTGTGCAATGTGATATAACCTTCTGAAGCCAATTCATCAAATACTGCAATCAATTGTTTTACATCATTTGATGTCTGAGCCTTTTCATTGAATGTAGTGAATGAAGTTTGGATAAATGATTTGGTTTCTTGCTCATCAAGTCCCAAACCTTCTAGTTTCCATAGCATATCTTGAACACTAAAAAAACCTGATTGAATCCACTGGTTAATTCTTGTTTTGTAATCTTCTAAATTTTCCATTTTGTGTTAAAAGTAAAAAAGCTCCTTATGAACCCATAAGAAGCTTTTGAAATATTGTGACAAAAATATAATTAATCAATTCTTGTAATATCAGCTCCCAAAGCATTCAAGCGACTTTCGATATGTTGGTATCCTCTGTCAATTTGTTCTACATTGTGAATTGTACTTTTACCTTTTGCAGATAAAGCAGCAATTAATAATGAAACTCCTGCACGAATGTCTGGAGAAGTCATTGTAATTCCTCTTAGAGCTGTTTCTTTGTCTAAACCTGTTACCGTTGCACGGTGTGGATCACACAAAATAACTTGAGCTCCCATGTCAATCAATTTATCCACAAAGAATAAACGACTTTCAAACATTTTTTGGTGAATCAACACTGTTCCTTTTGCTTGTGTAGCTACTACTAGTACAATACTCAAAAGATCAGGAGTAAAACCTGGCCAAGGAGCATCAGCAATTGTAAGGATAGATCCATCAATTAAGGTATCAATTTTATAATGGTCTTGAGCAGGAATATGAATATCATCTCCTCTAAACTCTAATTTGATTCCTAATTTTCTGAATACTTTAGGAATCATTCCCAACATATCGATTCTACAATTTTTGATAGTAAGCTCAGAACCTGTCATTGCAGCCATTCCAATAAAACTACCAATTTCAATCATATCTGGTAAGATTGTATGCTCAGTACCACCTAATTTTTCTACTCCTTCAATTGTTAATAAGTTAGAACCTACACCAGAGATTTTTGCTCCCATTCGGTTCAACATTCCACACAATTGTTGTAGATAAGGTTCACAAGCAGCATTGTAAATAGTTGTTGTTCCTTTTGCCAAAACAGCAGCCATTACAATATTTGCAGTACCTGTTACAGATGCTTCATCTAATAACATATAAGTTCCTTGCAAATTAGTTGCATCAATCTCATACCAACTATTTTCAGTATCATAAGAGAATGTTGCTCCTAAGTTTTGCAAACCAATAAAGTGAGTATCCATTGGTCTTCTACCAATTTTATCTCCTCCGGGTTTAGGTAATTTACCCTTTCCAAAGCGAGCCAATAATGGTCCTAAAATCATTACAGAACCACGAATAGACCCTGCCTTTTTTCTAAAATCCTCAGATTCTAAGTAAGACATTTGAACATTTGCAGAATCAAATACAATTGTTGATTCTCCTTGACGCTCAGTTGTTACTCCCAATGCCTCTAAAAGCTCAATCAATTTATTGACATCACGAATGTAAGGGATATTGTTGATTGTTACTTTTTGGTCTGTAAGTAATACAGCACAAAGAATTTGTAATGCTTCATTCTTTGCTCCTTGTGGAGTGATTTCTCCACTTAATTTTTTTCCGCCTCTAATCTCAAAAGATGCCATAGTTCTTATGTATTTAAAAATTTATCGGTTAGTCATTCTTTTACGCTTATAATTACCGTTGTTGTTTGAAGGACGGTTATTATTTGAGCGATTGTTTGTATGGTTTCTTGATCCACTACCTGTTCGTTTTGAGTGTCCAGCTTGTGGTTGATAGTTGTTATTTGATACTTTTACGTACAGTAATCCTTCATCTTTTACTTGCTCAATATCTAACTTTAATATTCCGCTAGACATTCTCTCCAATTGTTGGATAACTGTAGAATCTTCTACTACAGCATTTGCATTACTTGAGATTAGAATTCTTTTCATCAATCTTGCAATAAAAATGGCTGCTTGGTGGCGTTCTTCTTCTGTTTCTTTTTCCTTTGCTTGTGCAATCAAAAGCTCTACATTTTTTCCGTAGTTACGCATTCTGATATTTTTCTTGCTATAAGCTACAGGTTGAGGAGCTACATTCAATAATTCAGCAGAAGGAGCTTCATAAGGAGCATTTTCTAATTCAATTTTAAAATCAGAAATGTAGTATAAATGATTCCAGATTTTTTGGATAGTCTCTTGGTTGTCCTTTTGGCTAGGAGCAACTTGTTTCATTAGCCTTACCAAAGAGTGCGACATTTGTAGGCGTTTTTCTGCATCTGTTTCTTCTGCAATTTTGGCTGCTATGTTTTGAACAGTGCGTCCATACTCTTTGAGCTTGATAGGAGCTAATTGTGTGTTATATTCTAATGGCATAATATTTATTTGCGTAGTCTCTCAAATTTGAGACATAATTGTAGTTATAAAAACTCTATTAATTTAGGAATGAATTTGCAATTTCGCAAAGCTGAGCAATAATGTTTTTTCACCCTCTTTGTCAAAGTTAATGATTGCTTTTCGGTTTCCTTCTTTTCCTTCTACTTGTTGCACAGTGCCAAATCCAAACTTTGGATGTTCTACACGCATACCTGCTGCTAACAATGATGTATCACTTGGAGTGAAGTTTTTGGAAACTTTATGAGCAGTGATTACTTTATTTTTGGGAAGACTCTCCAATAATGATCTGTAGTTGGTATTATTTTGAGTTGCTGGTGCTTCTTGTGTTTGAATAATGCTTCTATGAGCCAAAAAGCGATTAGGAATTTCTTTGAGGAATCGACTTGGATTACACTCAATTTCTTTTCCATATTTCCATCTTTTGAGGGCATAAGACAGTACTAATCGATGTTCTGCTCTCGTAATTGCCACATAAAATAATCGTCTTTCTTCTTCCAATTCTTTAAGGCTAGAAGTACGTAGGGTAGAAGGGAAAATTTCTTCTTCCATTCCTACCAAAAATACATTTTTGAACTCCAAACCTTTGGAAGAATGAATTGTCATAAGGCTCACAAAATCCTCTTCTTGATCATTATCCTTATCTAAATCTGTCAACAATGAGATTTCTTGTAAAAATGCACCCAATGAATTGTCTTCGATATGATTAGGGTTTTCTACAAACTCTTGAATACCATTTAGCATTTCATTCATATTCTCTTGGCGAGCAATCCCTTCTACCGAACGATCAGATTCTAAGTCTTGCATCATTCCAGAGACCTTAGCAATATGATTAGTTGTCTCATAAGCATTTTTCTCTTTGGCAATGTCTCTAAAATGGTCAATGAGAATGGTAAATTTTTTAATACTAGTTGCTGCACGAGCAGGAAGATAAGTATGAGCACTTAGCAAAGCATCCCATAGTAGAATACTATTGTTATAGGCATGTAGAATTACTTTACTAATTGTGGTATCTCCAATGTTTCGTTTGGGGTAGTTGATAATTCTTTTGAGTGCCTCTTCATCATTTGGATTATTGACCACACGAAGGTAAGCAATGATATTTTTGATTTCTTTACGTTGATAAAAGGACATTCCTCCAAAAATCTTATAAGGAATACTCATTTTTCGTAGTGATTCTTCCATTTTTCGTGATTGTACATTGGTTCTGTACAAAATGGCAAAATCTTTATATTGAGCTTGATGTTGCTGTCTAATGTCAAAGATTTGATCAGTTACTGATTTTGCTTCATCAGAATCGGTAGTGGTTGCATAAATATCAATCAACTCTCCACTTTTATTATCTGTAAAAGAGTTCTTTTCAAATTGTTCTGTGTTGGTTGCAATTACAGCATTAGCAGCTTGTACAATCGTACTTGTTGAACGATAATTTTGCTCTAATTTGTAGACATTTAGCTTGGGATAATCTTTTTCAAAATTGAGAATATTATCAATATTTGCTCCTCTAAAAGCATAGATACTTTGGGCATCATCACCCACCACAGCTATATTGTTATGAGCATCAGCCAGAGCTTTTGTAATGGTGTACTGAGAAATATTAGTATCCTGAAACTCATCAACCATGATGTACTTAAATCTCTTTTGATATTTTTCTAGTACCTCTGGGAATTGTTGAAAAAGGACATTTGTATTGAATAATAAATCATCAAAATCCATGGCTCCAGCTCGGAAGCATTTTTCTTGATAGATTTGGTAAATTTTATGGATTTCTGGAAAACCATTAGATTCATCTTCTCCATGACAAAGGGGATGAGAAGAGTATTTTCGATACGAGATTAACTTATTTTTAGCAAAAGAAATACGACCCATCACAAGGGCAGGTCTGTATAGCTTGTCATCCAATCCTAAATCTTTCACTATGCTACGAATCAATGATTTACAATCATCAGTATCATAAATGGTAAATTCTTTTGGGTATTTGATTTTATCAGCTTCAAAACGAAGGATTTTTGAGAAGACAGAGTGAAAAGTTCCCATCCATATCTTTTGAGCTTCTGCACCTACTACCGACTCGATACGAGAACGCATTTCGCGTGCTGCTTTGTTGGTAAAGGTTAGGGAAAGGATTTGGTAGGGTTTTACATCTTGCTCAATCAAGTGAGCAATACGATAAGTAAGTACTCTTGTTTTTCCAGAACCTGCTCCTGCAATAATCATTACAGGTCCTTCTATTTGTTCTACTGCCGAACGTTGAGCTGGGTTTAATCCTTCTAAGTAATCCATAGCACAATTTACGGAGAAAATTCGTAATTTTGAGATTCATAAACCCATTAAAAAGAATTGCCATGATTGAATTGAATAAGGTACTTGTTAGTGATAAGGTAATTGAAGAAGAGTTTGTTTGTAATATAGGAAAGTGCAAAGGAGCTTGTTGTGTAGAAGGGGACTTAGGAGCACCCTTGAACCAAGATGAATTAGAAAAATTGGAGCAAGTATATGAGGAAGTAAAACCTTATTTGTCTCCCGAAGGAATTGCTGAAATAGAAAAACAAGGGCTATATGTCAAGGATTGGGAAGAGGATTGGTCTACTCCAGTAATTGATGGAAAAGAATGTGCCTATGCTGTTTATGACAAAGATAATATTCTACAATGTGGAATAGAACTAGCATATAATGATGGGAAAATTGATTACAAAAAACCAATTTCTTGTTATTTGTACCCAATTCGTATTGGTAAATTACAAAATTATGAGGTTTTACATTATGACCAATGGTTGATTTGTTCAGATGCTTGTGCTTTGGGGCAAGAATTGAAAGTACCTGTTTACAAATTCTTGAAAGCTCCATTAATCCATAAATATGGAGAAGAATGGTACAATGAGTTATGTGAAATGGTTGAGCAATTAAAAGGATAATTTAATTCCAACTTATCGTTTAATAGGAATAATGGCATAGAACTTATAAGCCATAATGTTATCATTATTATCTGAATTACCCCATTCAGAAATATTATCCAAATAATCAGTTCTTGTATTTAACCAAGCTACTTTAAAACCCAAACCAAATAAGTTATTAAAGATGTATTGAGTACCAATTTGTGTAGGTAACATAAGACTTGTTGTACTGAAATCTTCATTCACAGCTCTTGTCTCTGCCAAATTGGTCAAATCTTCATATTTTCCATTTTGAGGACGGAAGTTCATAAAACCAATTCCTTGACTTACATATAGTGTATAATTCTTTTTGGCTAAAATATTAAAACGAAGATTATAACTACCACTATAGAAGGTTGTATTCACATAAGTTACAGGTTCTACCCCTGATATACTTGGTGTGAAATCTCTATTTTGTCCACTAATTGTCCCCCCCAAGAAACAAAATTCACCATTTAATCTTTTTCTACGAGTTAACACAAAACTGACATGCCAGCTTGCTGTCCATTGCTGATAACTACCCAGTTCTCCTTTATAAGCAGTAGGGCACATCCCTAACTCAATACTTCTTTTACTTCTTATGGGTTGTATAGTATCATTTGAAGCAATAGTACTATCTGTGATAAGCCTTGTAGTATCTTTTGCAACTTGTATTGTTGTATCTGGTGCTACAACAACAGTTGAGTCTGGTTGATTATTATTTTCAAGTGTTGATACATTTACTTCTGTTGAGGTAGGTGTAATCGTATCCTTTACAGCTTGTATAGTGGAATCTTGTACAAGTTGAGTAATTGAATCTCTTGTACTTGATGTATCACTATTTTCTACTGATTGCGAAAAAACTACCGTATTAATAATGAAAAAAGATATGACAAGTATGAAATTTTTCATGAATATTGTATCTTCAAATTTATTCTAAAGTAATAAATTTTAACCTTTTATAAAACTATGAATCCATTAGAAATTTATTCTAAAACAACAAATACAGAGTTGTTTTGGTTGGTGTGCGAAGAAGATTTAGTGATTGAAGCCTTTGAAACGAGAGAAGAAGCTGAAACTTTTGTCAGAGATTTGGGCGAAGTAGGGGAGCAAATGTCTATAGTAGTCGAATTATTTGATGAAACTGAAGGCTTTCCAATTGAAGATGAAGATATACAAAATTATCTTTTGCCAGAATTCAAGGAAGAAGCATAAAATAAAAAGTCCCTCAATAAACTCATTATTGAGGGACTTTTTATTTTATATGTTTTGAAGATTATTGCATTTTCAAAAATGCTAATGCCTTATCATTAAATTCTGTGGGTTGTTCTACATTCACTACATGTCCACAATTTTTGATGATGTGTAACTGAGCGCTTGAGCGTTTTGTTACCAATTCTTTGATAAAAGGCAAGAACATATAGTCTTGTTCTCCCATGATATAAAGTGTTGGTATACTCACCTCATTTAAGTTAAAGAATCGCAATAGTGGATTGATTGTAGAAGTTAATTGATACCAACGAAGAAACTCTTTTTGACAAAGTTTTTTTGCTTCATTCACAAATAATATCCTTGATTTTTTATGATTTGCTTTTGGCATAATTACAAAGGCGAATAGCTTGTATAAATACATATAAGGAAGCACTGATTTGAAGAAATTACCAAGATTCATCAGTATTTTTGATCGAATATTGAGCTTTAATATTGCTCCTCCCATAATCATACTTTCTACCAAATCGGGTCTTTGCTCTACCAAACATCGAATGAGTATTGTTCCCAATGAAATGCCTACAAAATGAGATTTTTCAATTTTGAGATGGTCTAACACTTCTACAATATCATTGGTCACTACATCAAAAGTGTATTTTATATCTTCATTCTCCACCTTTTTGCTATTCCCATGTCCACGCAAGTCAATCAACAATACATTAAACTCTTGTTTGAATGCCCTAATTTGAGGAAACCAAATTGATTTACTTCCTCCTGCACCATGGATGAATGTTACCCATTTTGTAGAATTCTTGTGTTTATATGTGACATAGTTTAACATAAGGTCTAATAATAGTCAGTTGTGGTAAAATTTATTTAACAGCTAATAATGGTTGATGGTTGTGTTTTTATTCAATGAGAATAATGAAACCTAATATTTTTTCATCATCTTTCGTCTTTATATTGTTAATAAGAAGATAATCTCCTTTTTTTAATTTTTTTTCTAATTTTCTTAAATGGGCTTCATTTACATTATATAATACTTTAGTAAATGGTCTTATCCCTCTCATACCAAAAACTTCAAAATGTTTTACATTTTTTTCAAAGCTTAAAACTAATATATTATTTTCTGATTTATAAACAAGATTCGGAGAATCATTCATTAAAAATTGTACTGGTGTTATGGTGTTAATTGCATTTACTTCTTTCTTTTTTGGTACCCCTCTATAGAAACTAATAGCAATCTTTAAATCAGGTAATTTTAGTTTATCGCCATTTGCATCAACACTTTCAATAATTTTTATTTTAAATTTATGATTAGCAAAAGAAGGGGTAATATTCTTCACATTGGGAAGTATCAATGTGTTTCCAGAAACTATTGTATCAATCTTTACAGATTTTGAATTTTTGTACTTTAGCTTAAACTTTTTGACTTTAATTCCTTCATTACTTTTGAGTTCAAGTTTGTAGACTTTTGCCCAAAGAGAGTCTCCATCTTGAACTTCAAGATTATTAAGAAATAATTGTATTGAGTGTTCTTCTGCATAAACATATACACCAATACTAATAAATAGTAACGTAATGAGTTTTTTCATGAAGTTAAGTTTTTATCTGCATTAGGTTCTCCAAATGTAATGATTTTTCTAATTGGGATATAAATTAGAATACAAAACTATTTTCGGTAGGTATTGATGGAATATTTCTTAAATTCGAATTTTTTAAATTATATCACACCGAACTCATGACAAAAGAAATTAGATTTAATAGAAAAAAGGCTTGGTTTCAAATTTTTGCAGGTTTGTTTTTGTAGTTCCTTATATTGGGGTATATCTTAATCTCTATTACCTCTCAGTTATTCTTGAAATAGGATTCTTTTTCTTGGGAGGGTCTTTTATCTATTTTGGTAGTAAGAGTGTGTCTTCAAAACCACAATTAATTTTGACAGATGAAACACTGTACATTGGTTTTAAAGTGAAAAAAACTTTCAAATGGGTAAATATTAAGGGAATTAAAATGACTAGGCAAGAAGTAGATTATCGTGATGTAAGTTTTTTGAAATTGACAATTATGGTAAGTTCAAGAGGACAACGTTTTCCCAAGACTTTTGAATTTCCTATCAACTTATTAGATATTAAAGCAGATGATGTTTATTTCTTGATAAAAAATGAAATAGATAATCATCGAGGATAATCTGATTTCAAAAATAAAGCTTTTGTTCTTCAATGATTTAATGTGTATTTTGTGTTTTACTTTTGAATACAAAACTTTTAAATACAATATTTTATGAAAGAAGAACGAGATTATCGTGCTTACTGGAAGACCAATCTTAGGTATTTGTTTATTTTATTGACCGCTTGGTTTTTGGTTTCCTATGGTTGTGGAATTTTATTTGTGGATGAACTAGATGAAATCAAAATAGGAGGATTTAAATTGGGTTTCTGGTTTGCTCAACAAGGGTCTATTTTTGCCTTTGTAATCATCATTTATATCTACATTTATTTGATGAACAAACTAGATGCAAAGTACAAAGATGATAATGAAGATGATTCTTTGCCTACAGCTGAACACTAACTTTTACAACACTAAAAATAATAAAAACAAACAATTATGAGTATTCAAGTATGGACTTACATCTTGGTAGGTCTTACCTTTTCGTTATATATTGGTATTGCATTATGGGCCAAAGCAGCCTCAACCAAAGACTTTTTTGTAGCAGGAGGAGATGTCTCTCCTTTGGCAAATGGAATGGCAACAGCAGCAGATTGGATGTCAGCAGCTTCCTTTATGGGAATGGCAGGAATTATTTCGTTTAGTGGACGTGATGGTTCTGTTTATCTAATGGGTTGGACTGGTGGTTATGTTTTGTTAGCATTGTTGTTAGCTCCTTATCTCCGAAAATTTGGAAAGTTTACTGTTCCTGATTTCATTGGGGATAGATATTATTCTAAAAATGGACGTATTTTGGCTGTCGTTTGTGCCATTTTCATCTCTTTTACTTATGTAGCAGGACAGATGAGAGGAGTGGGTGTTGTATTTTCTCGCTTTTTGGATGTAGATATTGAATTAGGTGTAATCATCGGAATGATTATCGTTTTCTTTTATGCTGTATTGGGAGGAATGAAAGGAATTACTTATACACAAGTAGCCCAATATTGTGTATTGATTTTTGCCTTTATGGTACCTGCAATTTTTGTGTCTTTGATGATGACAGGAAATCCAATTCCACAATTAGGATTTGGTAGTGACTTGGTATCTGAGCCTGGAGTATCCTTATTGGACAAGTTAGATGGATTGAGTACAGAATTAGGATTTGCAGCATATACCTCTGGTCAGAAACCAATGATTGATGTCTTTTTTATTACAGCAGCTTTGATGGTAGGAACAGCAGGATTACCACACGTAATTGTTCGTTTTTTTACCGTACCAAAAGTAAAAGATGCTCGTACTTCTGCAGGTTATGCACTTATTTTGATTGCCATTTTGTATACAACTGCTCCAGCAATTTCAGCATTTGCCAGAACAAACTTATTACAGTCTGTTTCCAATGTTGAGTATGCTAATGTTCCTCAATGGTTTACAAATTGGGAATCGATCAAGTTGATTAAGTTTGATGATAAAAACAATGATGGGAAAATTCAGTATGTAGCTGATGCTGCTCAAAATGAATTGACAATAGATAAAGATATTATGGTACTTGCCAATCCAGAAATTGCAAAATTACCAAATTGGGTGATTGCTTTGGTAGGAGCAGGAGCATTAGCCGCAGCTTTATCAACAGCAGCAGGTTTGCTATTAGTTATTTCTACTTCAGTAGCTCATGATTTATTTAAGAAATCAATCAAACCAGATATTGATGAAAAGAGAGAACTACTCATTGCACGTATAGCAGCAGGAGTTGCTGTAGTGATTGCAGGTTATTTTGGAATTAATCCTCCAGGGTTTGTGGCACAAGTAGTGGCATTTGCCTTTGGTTTGGCTGCTTCAACTTTCTTCCCAGCAATTATTATGGGAATCTTCTCTAAGAGAATGAACAAAGAAGGGGCATTGTCTGGAATTGTTGTAGGTCTGTTATTTACAGTAGCTTATATCGTTTATTTTAAATTCATTAATCCAGAATTGAATACTGCTGAAAACTGGTGGTTTGGTATTTCTCCAGAAGGAATTGGTACTTTGGGTATGATTGTGAATTTTGTGACAGCTGGATTAGTATCAAACTTTACACAAGCTCCTCCAAAAGATGTAGTTGATTTGGTAGAAGATATTCGTAAACCTTAAGCAAAGTAGAAAGGTATATAGAAGTGATTTAAAGTTTTAGGTTTAATAACTGTGTAACTGACTGATTTACAGCAAAACATTCTTACTTTTAGTTAGATATTTATAGTACTAATCAAAGTAGATGTTAACT
>JAAEPT010000104.1 GCA_024232295.1 Cytophagales bacterium | reverse complement strand
GTATCAGGTAGTACAGCTTCTTTTGAAGGTGGAGAATTAGTTTATTCACCAAAAGAAGGTTTCTTTGGAAAAGATACAGTAGAATATGAAGTGTGTTCAAAAGGAACTCCTTTTACTTGTGCAAGTGCGAAAGTATTTATTGAAGTATCAGAAGTTGTTGATGAATCAATTGTAGCTGTTAATGATGAAGGAACAACTAGTCAAGATTTAGAGGTAAGAATTGATGTATTAGCAAATGATTTTGATGTTGATAGTGAAATAGATACTACTTCCTTGAAAGTACTGTCTGTGGTATCAGGTAGTACAGCTTCTTTTGAAGGTGGAGAATTAGTTTATTCACCAAAAGAAGGTTTCTCTGGAAAAGATACAGTAGAATATGAAGTGTGTTCAAAAGGAACTCCTTTTACTTGTGCAAGTGCGAAAGTATTTATTGAAGTAAATGAAGTAATTACAGTTGTTGCTGAGGCAGGAGAAGATATTAATACTTGTTCATTATTTTCTCAATTAAATGCTACACCAGTTAATATTGAAGGATATACTACAATTTGGTCTTCTGAAACAAATGGAGTTACCTTCGAAAATGATGAAGATGCTAAAACGATAGTAACTTTACCAACAGGTGGAACTTATAAGTTATATTGGATTATCAGAAAAGATGGAAACATAGAAAGTCTAGATTCTATATCGATAACTTCTGAAAATGCTCCACAAGCTGTAATTGTCCAAAATGATTTTTTTACAGAAGAAACTTCTGTGAATTTAGAGGGTAATGATGCAGAATTTGTGAAATGGACTACGACTGGTAGTGCAGTGATTTCAGAGGACAATGAAACTAGTATTGAAGTCACAAATTTAGCATTAGGAGTTAATACATTTGTGTATCAAGTAGGAGAGGAGTGTCCAACATATGATAGTGTGAAAGTCACTCATATATCTCCAATTTTTGCAGATGCAGGAAAAGATACTGTAGTTTGTACAAATAGTTATACTTTAGTAGCAGATCAAATTCCGAATGATGCAACAGGTACTTGGACAAAGTTATTGACAGATGCTACAATTGTTGATGAAACAACAAATATTACAGAAGTTACTTCTTTGACAGAAGGAATAAATATGTTTGTTTGGTCAGTGGATAATGGATTAAGAGTAGAACGAGATACAATAATAGTTTATGGTTCATTAAATGCACCAAATAGCTATACTTTAACATCTGATACAATTGAAACAAGATTTGAAATTGATATTAATCCAAAGAGAAAATCATATAATCAATATACTTATGATTTAAAAGCTTCAGCAGTAGATACAATTGGTTCTGCTTCTATTTCAGAAGAAGGAATGTTAGAGTATTTGGTATACAGAGCTGCTTTGGGTAGAGATATAATTTACTACACAACTACAGATCAATGTAATAGAAGCTCTGAGAGTGAAGTTGCATTATTTATTAGAAATAGTAAACCACTGGAAGGTGAGGCAATAGTAACAATTCAAACTGGTGCCCCTACAGAGTTCAATATTGTAGACAGTATTTATATTTTTGATAGGAATTATAACCTTGATACAAACTCATTTATTGTATTAGATTCAATAACTGCTTTTGGTGCCCTTGCAGATACTATTGGAGGAGGAAATATCGCCTTAGATTATACTTATGTAACTGATCTAGGGGAAGATTCTTTGAAATATAAGATTTGTGATGACTCATTAAATTGTTTAGAAGCTTATTTGAAAATCAAAGTATTACCTCCATTTGAATTAGAAGAAAATCCATTTATTGAAATAGATGTATTTAATGCAGTATCTCCAAATGATGATGGAGTACAAGATTTCTTGTTGGTTGAATACTTGTTTGAGTATAATGAAGAAACAGAGGAAGTGATTGAGAGATTCCCAGGTAATAAATTAACAATCTTTGATAGATGGGGTAAAATTGTTGCTGAAATAGAAAACTATGACAATGATGAAAATCGTTGGGAAGGAACAGATAGTGATGGTAAAAAAGTACCACCAGGAACATATTTCTATGCTTTCAGACTAGATGAAAATTACTTCAAATCAGGTTTTATTATTGTAAACTATTAATCACTTCATAAAGTGAAGATAACAAAAAAGGTAGCTATGAAAATGGCTACCTTTTTTATGTTTATTGAAAAATTTCGATTATCCAAAAAGCTTGTTCTCGCTCTACCCTTTGAATTCCATCTTTATCACAAATAATTTGTATAGGTTGGTTATCTAAATCAATTACTTGATAGATACCTCCTTTGGGTAACCATTTTTCCCAAGAGCCTTGAGGACAATAAAAAGCAGATTGTTGAGTGTCATATAGTGTTACTTTATAATCCTTGATAAGATGAGTTATTGCTAGTAAAAACCTTTCATTAAAACCTTGCCAAAAGATATTGACAGCTTTTTGATTTCGCTGATCTAATTTTTGAAGTACATTTTCTAATGTGCTTTTTGTCTTATCTAACGCTAATACCTCTATTGGAAATTGATGAGCTACTTGCTCTTTTATATTTTCTGCCTTTTCTTCTGAACAAAAAACAATATCTGTTTTGATTTGCCATTGTTCTGCAAAGTCAAACATTTTTTCTTCAATCAAAACAACAGGAGACCATTCCAACAATTGACTAATCAATTGATAATCTTCTGAGTTATGTGCTTTAGCAATAAATAAAGCAGGTTCTTGATCATCTTTAACAATATGATGGGAAGACATAATTATACATTTTCTTCTTTGTTGAAAACAAAACCTGTCTCTTCTGCTGAATTTACATAATCTACTTCAAGCCCAAATAAATACATAAAATCCTTTTTGGCAATTAATACTTCAATACCTCCAAAAGAATACAATTCATCTGTTTCTCCTTTTTTATCAAAGCCCAATAAATAAGAAACACCAGCACAACCACTACCTTTTACCCCCACTCTTAAATAATATTCCGCAGGGATATTTTTGTTTTCAAATATGTTTTTTACTTCACTCAAAGCAATATCAGTAAGAGTAATTGGAGCTAATTTCATAGACTTTATTCTTTATGATTTATAAGCAAATATAATGAAGACAAGTTTTCTTTGTAACCAAAAAGAGCTTAATACATTATTTTTTTATGCAAGAGCTAATATTTTGCTCAAAAAAGCTTAATAAAAATGAATGAATTTATAATTTTGTTGAATTAAAATAAGTAGAATTTATGGAGACATTACAGCAGTTTATCACAATACTTTTGCCTTCTGCGGCAGTTTTGTATGCAATGTACCTTACTGTAAACAGTTTTTTGAAGAAAGATTTTGAAAAAAAGACTTTAGAAGCCAATGCTTCTATTAAAAATAAAAGCTTAGAATACGTTGTTCCAGCACGTTTACAAGCCTATGAACGTATTTGTTTATTGTTAGAACGCATTACACCAAGTAATTTAATTTTGAGAGTAAATCAGCAAGGGTTTTCTGCAAGTGATTTACATCAAGTAATGCTTCAAGAAATTCGTGAAGAATTTGGGCATAATTATTCTCAGCAGGTGTATATGAGTGAGCAATCATGGGTATATGTTCGAGAAGTTGTAGAAGAGTTAAATACAATCATTAACCAAGCTTTCACACAACTGCCAGAAGGAGCAAGTTCTATTGATTTAGCAACAGTTATTATGGCAATCATTCAAGAGAGAGGAGTAGAACCTACAGCTCCAGTGTTAGTTTTTGTGAAAGAGGAAATTCGTCAAATATTCTAAGTAATTTTATCGAATGAAAATAGCGATTCAAGGTGGTCGTGCTTCTTTTCATGAAATTGCTACTCGCAAATTTTTTGAAGGAAAAGAAATAGAAACCATCGAATGTGACACCTTTCGAGGTGTTTGTGAACAGTTGGTAGGTGGAGATGCCGATTATGCTTTATTAGCCATCGAAAACTCCATTGCAGGAAGTATTTTAGGTAATTATGCTCTTATGAGAGAGCATAACCTGAATATTGTAGGAGAAGTAAAGCTTCGCATCAAACAAAATCTAATGGCTCTTCCTGGTCAAAAAGTGGAAGATTTGAAAAAGGTACGTTCTCATTACATGGCTCTTTTGCAATGTCAGGAATATCTTTCTCAATTTCCACACCTAGAAGAAGAACAATCAGAGGATACAGCTGATAGTGCCAAAGCAATTAGAGAAGGGAATTTAAGTGGTGTAGGAGCAATTGCTGGCGAGTATGCAGCAGAGATATATGACCTAGAAATATTGGGTGAAAGTATTGAGACAATCAAGCAAAACTATACCCGTTTTTTTGTGTTATCTACTCAAAAGAAGCCATTATTGGATAAAGAAGTACTGGACAAAGCAACAATTTGGTTTGAATTGCCAAATGAAGTAGGAAGCTTAGCAAAAGCACTTAAGATTATCGTTGATAATAATATCAATTTAACAAAAATACAATCTTTGCCTATTGTTGGTAAACCAGATCAGTATACATTTTATGTAGATTGTATATGGGGAGAATATACCAACATTAAAACTTGTTTGGTTAAGTTAAGAGAGTTTATTACTGACCTTACAGTGTTAGGAGAGTATAAAGATTGGAAAATAGAAGAAGAATAAGTAAGAAATGATTATTTCATTAGCAGAGCGTTTACAAGGTATTAAACCTTATTATTTTGTAAAGAAATTAGAGCAAGTACGTCAATATAATCAAGAAGGAAAAGATGTTATTAACTTTGGAATTGGAAGTCCAGATTTACCACCTTCCAAAAGAACATTAGATGCTCTAGTTCAAACAGCTTTACAAGCTAATTCACATGGCTACCAACCTTATAGAGGAGTAGAAGAGTTAAGACAAGGAATTGCTGATTGGTATAATAGAACTTATGAGGTTAATCTTGATCCTTCTACAGAGGTGTTACCTTTAATGGGTTCAAAAGAAGGAATCTTGCACATGACGCTTGCTTTTGTAAATCATGGAGATGAAGTACTTGTACCTAATCCTGGCTATCCTACTTATACTTCACTTTCTCGTTTATTAGGGGCAGAGGTTCGTTATTACGACTTGAAAGAAGATAATAATTGGTATCCAGATTTTGATGCCTTGGAACAAATGGATTTGTCTAAAGTGAGAATTATGTGGGTAAATTATCCACATATGCCTACAGGAACACCTGCTAAGAGGGATGTATTTGAGAAGTTAGTAGCATTTGCTAAAAAGCATAAAATTTTACTTTGTCATGATAATCCTTATAGCTTGGTTCTTAACCAACAAAAGCCAATGAGTATTTTAAGCATTGAAGGAGCAGAAGAAGTTGCTGTAGAGTTCAATTCTTTTAGTAAGTCACATAATATGGCTGGTTGGAGAGTTGGAATGCTTGTAGGAAATGAAGAATACTTAAAAGCAGCATTGCGTGTTAAGAGTAATATTGATTCTGGGATGTTTTTAGGAACACAAAGAGCTGCTATTGAAGCTTTGGCAGAAGAAGATATTTGGCATTATGAACGTAATGAAGTATACAAAGAACGCAGAGAATGGATCTGGAAAATTTTAGATTTATTAGGCTTCACTTATGATAAAAATCAAGAAGGTATGTTTGTATGGGCAAAACCAGTAGAAGGAAAGGGAATTGATGATATTCCTGCTTTTGTTGATGAAATGCTTGAGAAACACTACATTTTCTTTACACCAGGGATGATTTTTGGATCTAATGGAAAGGGATATTTAAGACTATCTTTATGTGTATCAGTAGAAAGAGCTAAATTGGCTTACGAACGTTTAAAAAGTAATTTGTAAATTAAATATTTATTTGATTTAATTGTTTACTGATTATTTAAAATCAACTCATATGCAGCAATATAATGTAATGATTATCGATGATAGTGAATTAGATATATTTATTTCTAAAAATACATTAAAGTCTATTGGTTTTACAGATAATCCAATTTCGATGACTTCTGCTGTAGAAGCACTTAACTATTTAGAGAGCAATAAAAATGATAAAGAAAAGCTTCCTAGATTTATATTCTTAGACTTGAATATGCCAGTTGTGGATGGTTTTATGTTTTTGTTTGACTTTGAAGATTGTTCTGCAGAAGTAAAAGAATATTGTAATATAATCGTATTATCAAGCCTAATAGAAGAAAAAGTAATTCAGAAAGTTAAGAATAACAAGTATGTTTTGGACTTTGTTTCAAAGCCTCTTAAGGAAAATGAATTATTAAAAATTGAACAAAAAATATTAGAAAAGCTGTGATTATTTTTTAATCATTAATTTCATTCAATAAAAAAAGGCTACCCCAATTAAGAGGTAGCCTTTATTGATTATATCAATAAGCTGGATTATGATAATTTCTCTAATACAGCATTTAATGTTGCGCTTGGACGCATAGCAGCAGATGCTAAGTTGTCATTTGGCTTATAATAACCTTCAGTCTCAACAGCATTTCCTTGAACAGCGATTAACTCCTCAACGATTTTAGCTTCGTTATCAGTTAATTCTTTTGCGATAGGAGCAAAAGTAGCTTTTAAGTCAGCATCTTTATCTTGAGCAGCTAAAGCTTGTGCCCAGTATAAAGCTAAGTAGAAGTGAGAACCTCTGTTGTCAATTCCACCTAATCTACGAGTAGGAGACTTGTCATTTGCTAAGAATTGCTCGTTAGCCTCACCTAAAGTTTCAGAAATAACTTGAGCTTTAGCATTATCGAAGTTTTGAGCTAAGTGCTCTAAAGAAACTTCTAAAGCTAAGAATTCACCTAAAGAATCCCATCTTAAATAGTTTTCTTTAACTAATTGCTCAACGTGCTTAGGAGCAGAACCACCAGCACCAGTTTCGAATAAACCACCACCGTTCATTAAAGGAACGATAGATAACATTTTAGCTGAAGTACCTAATTCTAAGATAGGGAATAAGTCAGTTAAGTAATCTCTTAATACGTTACCAGTAACAGAAATTGTATCTTCACCTTTTTTGATTCTTTCTAAAGAGAATTTAGTTGCTTCAACAGGAGCTAAGATAGGTAATTCTAAACCAGTAGTATCATGGTCACCCAAGTACTTCTCAACTTTAGTAATTAATTGAGCATCATGTGCTCTGTTTTTATCTAACCAGAATACAGCAGGAACACCAGTAGCTTTCGCTCTGTTTACAGCTAATTTAACCCAGTCTTGGATAGGTGCATCTTTCACCTGACACATTCTGAATACATCACCAGCTTGAACCTCTTGCTCTAATAAAACGTTTCCAGCTTTGTCAATAACTTGTACAGTACCAGCTTCAGCTAATTGGAATGTTTTATCATGAGAACCATATTCTTCAGCTTTCTTAGCCATTAAACCTACATTAGGAACAGAACCCATTGTAGTTGGATCGAAAGCACCGTTTTCTTTACAGAAATCAATAGTTGCTTGGTAAACACCAGCATAAGAACGGTCTGGAATAACAGCTTTAGTATCTTGTTGGTTACCTTCAGCATTCCACATTTGACCAGAAGTTCTGATCATAGCAGGCATAGAAGCATCAATAATTACATCAGAAGGAACGTGTAAGTTAGTGATACCTTTATCAGAGTTAACCATTGCAACAGCAGGAGCATCAGTATAAACTGCTTCTATAGCTGCTTTTACTTCAACTTCTTGAGCATGACCAGCAATTTTTGTATAAACATCACCGATACCATTTGTAGCAGTAACACCTAACTCAGCGAATAAGTCAGCATATTTTTCGAATACGTCTTTGTAGAATACCTCAACAACAGCTCCAAAGATGATAGGATCAGAAACCTTCATCATTGTAGCTTTCATGTGAAGAGAGAATAATACACCATTAGCTTTAGCATCAGCGATCTCTCCAGCAACCCACTCCTTCAAAGAAGAGATAGACATTGTAGAGCAATCGATTATTTCACCAGCTTCTAAAGGAGCATATCCTTTTAATTCTTGTCCGTTAAAAACGATTTTGAACTCAGTAGCTTCTCCGATAGTCGTTGATTTCTCAGAACCATAGAAATCATTTCCTGGCATAGAAGCAACATGAGATTTAGAATTAGCAGCCCAAGCACCCATTCTGTGAGGGTTATTTTTTGCATAATTCTTAACAGCTTTAGGAGCACGTCTGTCAGAGTTGCCCTCTCTTAAAACAGGGTTTACAGCAGAACCTAAAACTTTTGCATATTTAGCTTTGATAGCTTTTTCCTCATCTGTTTGTGGATCAGCAGGAAATTCAGGTAAAGCATAACCTTTTGCTTGTAATTCCTTAATGGCAGCAGTCAATTGAGGAATTGAAGCTGAGATATTAGGAAGTTTGATAATATTTGCTTCAGGAGTTTTAGCTAATTCACCTAATTCAGCTAAAGCATCACCGATTTTTTGCTCGTCAGTTAAATATTCTGGGAAGTTTGCTAAAATTCTTCCAGAAAGAGAGATGTCTCTTGTCTCTACTGTTACACCAGAAGGAGCTGTAAATGCTTTTACAATTGGCAAGAAGGAATATGTTGCCAAAGCAGGAGCTTCGTCTGTGATAGTATAAATAATCTTTGACATGATTAATAAATAAATAACTTAATTAAAATATTAACTACAAATATAATAATATCCGTAGGATAAGCGAATAAATTCGTTATTACTCTTTTCTTGCTACAGGAACATAATGACAGTCTCCATAATTTCCATTAGGATCTAGAGCTTGTTGTTTCATAAACTCATCTTCATCCACTTTTTCCTTTTTAGCTTGTAGTATTTTGAGTTCTGTACGTCTGTTTACTTGATGCTCTACATCAGAACATTCTACACCATCAGAGCATCTATTCACAAGTCTAGTTTCTCCATATCCTTTAGCAATAACTCGTTTAGGATCAATACCTCCATTTTCTATGATATATTTCACAGCGTTTCGAGATCTTCTCATTGATAGTCGTTCATTGTATATATCACTACCTCGACTATCTGTATGAGAGCTAATTTCTATTTTAACTTCTGGATAATTTTGTAGGAATCGAACGATCTCATCTAGTTCTTTAGCTGCATTTTTACTGATTTTGGCACTATTACTAGCAAAGTATACACTGCTTAATCCCATACCTACACCTGCTTGAATTTCTTCAAGAACCAATGGTGTTTTAGGTGACTGAAGATAAGGAGTTGGTGAAGGGGCTGTAATACGAATACAGTTTGAAAAATAGCCTGGTTTGCTACCATGAATAATATAATCAGTATCACTATCTAACATGATATCGATCAATCCTGTACTATCTGTTTTTAGTTTTTGTATCTCTTTAGTCTGTAAGTTCATAATTTGTACAAAAGCATTTGCTACAGGATCTTTTGTCTTAACATTTGCTACAGGGATAGAAAAATGTACTTTTTTTCCTAATGGAATTTTTAACGTTAGATAATTATCAATAATACTATCTACACTAAGATCAAATGTTCTTACATATAGAGTGTCATGAACATTGGTTAGTGATGGATGATCAGCTATGATTTGATAAGTTTTATTTCTTCTAAGTGTAAAGTCAAAAATACCATCTACTGTACTACTTGCTTGTGTTACTTTTTCATTAGTTAAAGAATCATAAACAGATAATGTAGCATTTGCCAAGATTTCTCTTTTTTCTTCAGGTAATCCTTCTAGTAGAGCAAAGGTTTGTCCTTCTACAACAACTTCTCCAAAGTCAATGATTTCAAATTCATAAATATCGTCTTTACCAATTCCTCCTGGACGATTAGAAGTCAGGAAACCAAAGCGTTTGCTTTTATCCATAATAACTCCAAAATCATCAAAACGAGTATTGAGAGGGTATCCCATATTTTCTACTTCTCCCCATTTTTGAGTAGAATCATTCCAATGAGCAACAAAAATGTCTAAACCTCCAATACCTCCTTGACCATCAGAAGCAAAGTAAAGAGTTTTACCATCTTCATGTAAAAAAGGGAACATTTCATGTCCTGCTGTATTTACATCATGTCCTAGATTTTGAGGTTCTGACCAAGTCTCATTTTCTAAATGAGTGACATATAAATCAGACTCACCATACCCATCTTTAAGATTTTTACCAACGAAAAATAATGTTTTTCCATCAGGACTAAGACTTGGATGTCCTATAGAATACTCAGAAGAACTTAATTGAAAAGGACGAACACGTCCCCAACCTTGTGCCTTTTTTTCAGCTTGATAAATCATTAAGGTATGAATACCTGCTGAATTTTTTCCTTTTTTTCCATTTTCTACATTATTTCTTGTGAAAAGAATGAAATCTTCATCTTGGTTAAATGTTGCTGGTCCTTCGTGTAAGTTACTATTAACAGCATAGTTAAAAGGCTCTGGTTCTTTAAAGATTCCAGTTTCTGTTACTTCTGTATAATACAAATCTAAAAAGTTAGAATTATCCCATTCAAATTTATGAGAACTAACCCCTCTACGTTCTCTACCAGAAACAAACAGAATACCCTCTCTATAAAAAGTAGGAGAGAAGTCTGATTGTGGAGAATTGATAGACATCAAATTAATTTTGTACTGAGCAGAGTCTGTGAAATAATCATTTAAATGTCCAAGTGCTTCTATTTTCAATGCAAATCGGTCATCGTCAGGATTTAACTCATGAAATTTTTCAAGCAAAGGCTTGGCTTCTTCATATTTCCCCAAGTTAATTAATGCTTCTGCATACCAATACACATCAATAGGTTTCATATTATTGATGTCCTCAACTTTCTCAAACCAAAATTTAGTTTGTTCAAAGTCATGAATTTTATGGTAGCAATCTGCTAGTCTTACATAGACAGAGTCTTTGTATTTGAAATTTTTCTTATTTAATGTCTTTTTATAAGACTCAATTGCTTTGGTGTAAGAGAAGTTATCATAGTACTTATTTGCTTTTCTTAAAGAATATTGAGCTTCTACAATACCCATTGATAGAAGCAAAAAGAACAAACAATAACTAATTTTATGTATCATCATTTAAAAATATCTAGGTGTTAAATATCGGTCTTTTGAAAAACTGAATCTATAATTTACAATAATCTCATGTGTCCCATTAGAAACTTGTCTTAAACTTGTCAATGTGTAGTCATAAGCATAACCTACACGAATCTGTTCTGTAATTTGTGCCATAAGCATGATGTCAAATGAATCTCCAGAACGATAAGTACCACCAATCCAATAGTTGTCTTGATAGATTAAGTTTAGTGTGAAATCGCCTTCAACAGGAGCTCCCATTACATATTTTACAAAGACACTTGGTGTTAATTTGAGATTCTCTGATAAAGTAAAAACATATCCTCCAGTGAAGAAGTAATGCCTTTGTTGATGGTTTAACTTTATTTCCTCACTTAATGAGATTTTATTTTGGTATAGTTCCGGAATAGAGAAACCAAAATAATAAGTAGGAGAGTATAGATATAATCCTGCTCCAAAATTTGGTAACCATTTACGTACATTTACTCCATCAAATTTTTGATCATTAGCATCTCTTACATTTAGGCTAGAATAATCTGTATTTAAATAAGATACCCCTCCTTGTAATCCAAAATGTAACTTTACTTTCTTACTCAATTTTAATTTGTAAGAGTACATATTATTGATTGTCAATGTACGAGTTGCTCCAATTTGATCATGGATAATGCTTCCCCCTACAGCCAACTCATCATAACGCATAGGAGAGTGACCCGATATTGTCTGAGAACTAGGAGATCCATCTAGTCCCAACCATTGTTCTCGATAAACAGCTGTGAGACTCAATACATCATGACTACCAGTATAAGCGGGATTAATTACTACTTCATTATGCATATACTGAGTAAACATCACTTGATTTTGTGCTTGTACCACAATAGATACAAGCCCCAATATCGAAAATATATAGTATTTGAAAAATTTTTCCATAGTTCTGTTCTATTTAGTGATTACAACAAATCCAGATATTTTTTCTGATTCTCCTTCCAGCTCTATTACATAATAATAAGTTCCCGAAGGCAATGGTTCTCCATCTAACATTCCTTGGTTAGAGTCTCCAGACCATACAATATCTTCATTATTGTAGTCATCTGCTTCATAAACCAAGTTCCCCCATCTGTTAAATATTTGGATATTATTTACAGGATATTTTTCAATGCCATCAATAACCCAAGTATCATTAAGTCCATCATCATCAGGTGAAATACCTTGATATACAATTAAGTTATATATTTCCTTAGTAGGTCTTACAGTAATTATAATTTTTGCAGTATCACATTTTTCTGGAATAGTAATATTACATGCTATATAAGTTAAGCTGTCTGTACCTACAAAGTCATTTTCAGGAGTATACATCATTTCTTCTCCTTCAATGATTAATTCTCCATTCTTAGGATCAATGTTATCTAAGATATACAATTCAAATCCTTTACTGTCACTATCGTTTTTCAAAGGATTGAAACTAACAGAAGCACTACCTATTGTTTCAACATAATCATCTACAATATCTGGATAATGAGTATTCTCATTTACTGTAACAATTGTGAAAGCAGTGTCACAAATACCTCCAGTATCACATACTTTATAGGTAATGGTATCAATACCAAAGAAGTCCTCATCAGGTAGATAAGTGATTATTCCATCAGTAATATCTGTGACCTCTCCATTATTTGTATTAATTATTTCTAAAGAGTTTACATTGATCCCCTCAATATCACTGTCATTCTCTAAAACATCATGACTAACTTCTACTTGTTCATCAGTATTAATTGTATCGTTTACAACTACAATAGAGTCATTGACATTATTGACTTGAATAATGAATGTAGCAGTATCAACTGTTCCATTTTTCCCAGAGATAGTATACTCTAGTGAGTCAGTACCGAAGAAGTTTTCATCTCCAGTATATGATATTGTCCCATCATTATTAATAGTGAAAGTACCATTTAATGGATCAGTAATCACACTTAAAGAAGTTGTATCAATTCCTAAATCGACATCAATGTCATTATTGATTAGATCAAAGATTACTTGAACTTCCTCATCAACAATAGTTGTATCATTTACAGCAATGATGTTATCAATGACATTATTAACATTGATGATTAACAGAGCAGTATCTTTTGTACTATTTATACCAGTAATTACATACTGAACTGTATCTATTCCAAAGAAGTTGTCATTTCCAGTATACGTGATTGTACCATCATCATTTACTGTTGTATTTCCATCATTTGCGTCTTTTATGATTTCAATAGAAGTAGAATCAATACC